>CANOKG010000017.1 GCA_947566655.1 uncultured Muribaculaceae bacterium
AGCTTGAAATTAATAGCGAGTGTACTATTGGAAATATCCGGAAAATTTTAAGTATTGAAGACGAACTCATAGTTCTCACCAAAGAGGATGAAATTTTTTGCTTCGATAAAGTGACGGGTAAGTTTCTCAGGCAGATAGGTCAGCGCGGCGAGGGTCCCGGTGAATACATAAGCATTATGGATATCTACTATAATGGCAAGGACAAGACAATAAATATCATTAGCCGTATTCCCGCTCAATTTATAACCTACACACTGCAAGGGGATTTTATAAAAAAGGAATCAACTGATATCCCGTTGGAGTATGCATGGGGGGCGACCCGAAGTAGTGATGGGTGGCTTATGATAAGTAATGAACTGTCGGGTTGTGCAACTCCTTCTGAATATGCTTTTACGGTTGTTTCCCCTTCGGGTGAACAGTCGTCTCTTGATCGCTTCCCATCCGTAGGAATGGGAAATTATTCTACACCTTTTGCCGGTGAGCCTGCAGTTGCGATAGGCGAAAAAATAACATTCTTCAAATTTTTGAATGATACAATCTTTGTCATGAAGAATGGTGGAGTCACTCCTGTATATCACCTTGAAATGAAGAAAAAATTCCCTAAAAGTGAAATTCTAGATCAAATGGGTGATTTCGGAATGACAAGTATGAGATTGGATGTGAGAGGAGAATATTTTAGTGGCTTTGATAAGATATTTGAAACAGAGCAATATATAGTTCTTATACCGAAGATCGAGTATGTCAATGGGCAATTCTGGATTGATAAGGAAACATCTCGCGGTTATCATTTCTCTGAGACATCTGAAGTAAAGCCGATAGTTACTATGATGCTCAAAGGTGAGATTGTTCCGTATGTCTACGGTTCGGGAAAGGAAGAATTAATTTCGTCTTTTGAGGAGTCTTGTATAAATGAGACAAAAGAGGTACTTGCTGATACACCCGATTTCATTCCCTTCAACGAGAAAGTGGCAGAGGTATTTGAAAATGCTGATCCTAATGGTAATCCTGTTGTGGTTATTTACGAACATTAAACAATAAAACAATGTAGCTTCGATTACTCGTCTGTGATATGGTAAGCATAAAATAGGCGGGTAATCGTGTTTTTTGTTAAAGTTATTTAATATTATAGTAATTTGTGTTTGTATTTTGAAAAATATGTCTACATTTGGGAGATGTATAATGGTTGACGTTATTATCTTATTTTTTTGAGTATTTTAATTTTCTTAAATTTACGAGACCATGAAAAATGTGTTTAAAGTTAATTTGATAGCTGTTACTTGCGCTTTGATGGTAGGGTGCGCAAAAACGACCGACCAAGCGGGAGGGATACCTGAAGTGGCTTTTGAGGAAGCTGCACCGGGATTCCGTATTTCTGATTCTTTCTCAAACGTTAAGGCTTTTCAGCTTGAGTTGAATGATACCTGTGTTATTGATGAGGTTAGGCAAATAATCAAGGCTGATGATAATACTCTTATAGTACTGGCCAAAAATGAAATATTCACATTCGATAAAGACAATGGAAAATTCATTAAAAAGATAGGTGGCATAGGGGAGGGTCCGGAAGAGTATCTCAATATTACTGCTTTGTATTTTAACCGTAATGACCGTACTGTCAATATTATCGACACTTATGCAGGCAAGATGGTCAGGTATGGGCTTTCGGGGAATCTTGTCAGTAAAGAAAAGATAGACCTCCCGGGTCCATGGATAAATGCAATCGCACACAGTGATGACGGTTACATGATGATTAATTATCTATTCACCGGTGGTAGTCTCCAGCCTCCAAGCAAATATGCCTTTTCAGTAGTCGAGCCCAACGGTGAGTTTGAGTATATAGATCCGTTTGCCCCTGTTACTTTAGACGGCAGTTATGCCTCTGAATTTGCATCGAAACCATTTACTGTTGTCGGGGATCGCTTTACTTTCTTTAAATTTCTTAACGATACTATCTTTACAATGGAGAAAGGCAATATTGCTCCGGCCTATCGGCTCTCATTGAAGAAGAAGTTGCCTCAGAAGTATGTGGTAGCTCAGTCCGGTGACTATTTTAGGGCTATGCTTTCTATGGGCGGTGATTATGCAGGGGGATTCAATAAGATCTTCGAAACCTCAAAATTTATTGTCCTTGAGTCGTTTTTTTTACATAGAGACGGATATTTCTGGATTGATAAGAATGCTCTCAAGGGTACTCATATATCATCGATGTCTGTAGAAATGATGCTAAAAGGCGAGTCGATTCCTTATTTAAAAGGATCGAATGAGAATACTTTAATATCGGCATTGGAGTTGGCGGCTATTGACACTGCAAAGGAATGTCTTTCGGAAGATCCTGAGATGGTCTGCTTCAACGATGAAGTCAGGACTGTTTTTGAAAATGCTGATCCGGAAGGTAATCCCGTTGTGATTATTTATGAACATTAAAAAATAAAACAATGTAGCTTCAAACGCTTACCTGATTAATGTTCAATATATTCTGAGAGCCTGTCTGGTTTTAACACACTCTGAGATCTCGGGCGTCCTCGCCCAAGTCTCCACGCAGAAAATAAACGAAAAGACAGAAGCAACAAAAGAATTTTAGTTCTTTTGTGTGTAAAACCAAACAGGCTCTTAGTTTTCAGGCAATTAAATTAGAATTTTCTGTGAGCCTCAGAAGAGGTTTTTAATAAATCACCGAAATCAATCATGGGCAAATTCTTATCAAAAATATGGAACGAAATATATTCCCGCTTCGGTGAGATAATAAGGTTCGGAATAGTCGGCGGCATAGCGATGGCGATACATTACGGTATCTACTATCTGTTGCTCAGATTGATTAACTTGAATGTGGCATTCAGTATCGGATATGGGGTGAGTTTCATGTTCAACTTTTTTGCGTCCTCTTATTTTACTTTTAAGGTAAAACCGACGTGGAGCCGTTTGGTGAAATTCGGTACCGGTCATGGTTTGAATTATCTGTTACAGCTTGGAGTGTTTAATTTCGCCCTATATCTCGGTGTATTCCCATCTTTAGCTCCGATAATCGTTTTCATGATTTCAGTTCCCGCCAATTTCATTATGATTCGCTTTGCGATGAAAAAGGAACTGAGACGTATCAGTGTCCGGCAGATGGCGTGGGGCTGCGTCACACTGGTCGCCATATCAATTTACATGATGACAATCGTCAACAGTGTAGGCTTTTATTATCCTGACGAGCATTTTCAGATTATCGAATTTGCCCGATGGAAAATGGGCGTCGCCACCGAGTCAACTATACCATGGGAACTCTCCTGTCAAATACGACCGACGTTACAACCGGTGATCACGTTGCTTCTCATGCGCGTCATGGAAGCGATAGGGATTGTCAATCCTTTCCACCAGACCCTGTTATTGAGGTTAGTGATGGCGAGTGTGATGACAACGGCGATCGGGTGCTTTATACGCGCTACACGTGATCAGTTCCCAACGGCACTTCGTTATCCTTACGCGGCTCTCTCCTATCTGCTTTGGTTCATTCCGTTTCTGTGTGTACGCTACTCGTCAGAGACAATGAGTGCCGCTTTCCTTTTATTTGCTATGGCAGGCATTGTAGGCAGCCGCGGTGGCGGGGTGGACGGCTTTAAGAATATCCCGGCTTTTGTAACGGGAGCGCTTTTGTGCCTGTCATTTGAATTCCGTTATCAAATGGCCTTTGCCATAGCCGGAATTGCGCTGTGGAGTATTTTTACAGGCAAAATGCGTGTGCGCGATTTTTGGGCGACGGCTTGCGGTTTTGGAGTAGTATTGCTACTGTGTACACTGATCGACTCGTTGTTTTATGAAAATCTTGTTTTCGCACCATGGAATTATTTCCGCGAAAACATTGTACATGGCGTCGCTTCAACTTTCGGTACAGCTCCCTGGTATGCTTACTTTCCAATGGTGATTAACGGAGCTACTCCTCTTGTGGGTTTTGTAATGATTGCCGCTATTGCCGTTGCTTTGTTCCTACACCCTAAAAGCCCTGTTACATGGGCAGTGGTTTGTTTTATCATAGGTCACGCTGCTGTAGCTCACAAAGAACTCAGATTCCTATTCCCGATAGTATTTTTCATGCCGCTTTTCATAATGTGGCTCGTTGATGTGTTAACTCGTCATTTTAAGGATTGTTGCCGTTCACCGGTGAGATATGCCTTTATATTCATTGTAGGGCTATTCATAATTGTCAATACCGGAGGCCTACTTATTGAATCGGTGAAATCGCCACGTTATGGCCGCAGCTCGATGCTGGCCTATCTTCACGAAAGTGACAGCAATGAGCGCATGATATGCTGCCGTCAACATAATATATTCAAGGTGTCATCACTACTTAAACTTGAATACCACCGGAGGGATAATATGGAAGTTGATGAGGATATCGATGATTATCTGTTAGGTTCACAAAGTATCGGTAACAGAGATGTTGTAGTGCTCAACCGTGGTGATGTGTGGCGGCTCGAGCGTGCCGCGGGCATGGGGTTGCAAGAGGTCTTTGCAAGTGTGCCCGAGTGGGTGGATTACCTGAACCGTTTTTATAAAATTTACAATCCGTCCGAAGTGAAAGTGGCACTGCGATTGCCCGCTGAATAACAAACATACTCTAATAAATAAAATGGATAAAAAAAATAACACTGCATTTATGATGTCTGTTTCAGCGGTTACTGCGATAGCTGTAGCCGTGGCATCGTACTTTATTTTTCTTTCAATTTCACAAAAAGATAGTAAAGGACCTGATGTGGGACAGATTCAGGAGGAACTTGCCGAGTTTGCCATGCTTCACCTGTATTACGATGGCCTTTCCCTTAACACAGAGGCTGTTCTTGATAAATATGACAATAAAGGAAATATCATACAGCAGAATATAAGATTGGGTGATATTATTGGCGGGAAAAAGCTCGTGGCAGTGCTGTCAACCAACAATTGTTCATCGTGTGCACGCCTGGAGATGACGTTGCTTAATAAACTCGGTATCGATGATAATCTGCTGGTAATCTATGATACTCCGGTGCATGACTATCTCTCTACATCCCGGCTTCCCGTGGATCATTATTACGAACTTACACAAGGGAATCTTGCCGAAGGGCTTGAACCTAAGGCTGAGTTACCGTTACTGCTGTTGACCGATGGGAACCGCGTGCAGACCTCCTGCATGGTCAACACCTCAACATCAACATTTACACGCAAATTCCATGAATTTGCGGCATCAGAATTAGGAGGTGAACAATGAAGCGGAAGCATTTAATATGGCTGCATATAGCGGTGCTTGTGGTTGTGACCGGTCTGCTATATTCCCGTTCATTTGGAAATGAGTTCCTTTTCAAGTGGGACGATCAGTGGGTTGTTATAAATCCATTCACTGAGCAGGGTCTCACATGGAGTAATTTCACGAGGGTGCTTACCACTTTCTATCATGGTCAGTATGCTCCGCTCAACGAACTCTTTTATATGACGCTCTTCTCCATTGACGGTTATAACCCTACAGTGTTTCATGTCGGGAGCGTCATCCTGCATCTGATCAATGTACTGCTGGTCTATACCTTTGCAGTCATGCTCCTGAACAGGATGAATCCTCATGGCGATTCCCGGCAACGGGATATAACCCGCCGTAGGGTCCTGATACAGTCGTTTGTGGCGGCATTGCTGTTTGCCGTGCATCCCGTTTGTGTAGAATCGGTCTCCTGGATGAGTGCATCCAAGGTGATGGTATATGTCGCACCTTTTCTTCTCGGACTCTGTGTTTATATGCGTTATATAAGTACCGGGTCACGGTTGCTTTATCTTTTGGTGCTGTTGTGTTTTATTCTGTCTTTTGGCGGGAAGGAACAGGCGGTAGTGTTTTTTCTAAGTTGCCTCACGATTGATTATGCAGTGAGACGCGAGGGTAAATGGAGCTTTTTCATCATCGAAAAGCTGCCGATGTTGATATTGGCGCTTTTCTTCGGCGCTGTCACCATTCTTTCACAGGCTGCACACGGCTCAGCAGGAATGCCTCATTTCGATTTCGCCGACCGCTGTATGCTTGCATGTTTCTCATTGGTCGAGTATCTGGTGAAAGCTTTCTTTCCGTTTAATCTATCATACATATATCCATTCCCTTATCTTCCCGGTGAGTCTATCCCGCCGGCCCTGTTCATATATCCTTTTGTATTGATTGCCATAGGTACAGTTATCTATGCGTGCCGGCAAAATCGTCTTTTGGTATTTGCTTCAATGTTTTTTGTGGTAAATCTATTAGTGACGCTACATATTATTTCACTGTCGCGTTTCGCTGTTACAGCCGACAGGTACTCTTATATCAGTATAGTTGCTGTGAGCCTTATAGTGTCACAGTTATTTGTGAAACAGAAGAGAAAGACTTCAGCCACCGTGGTGAAGGCAGTGCTTTCGGTCTATATAGGATTGCTGGCATATGGTACATGGAGTTATCAGGCTCAATGGCATGACTCGGAGGCTCTCAAATCACATATTCGCATAATTCTTAATACACGTGAGAACACCGGCGAAACAGACCCTGTGGGCGATCCCTCCGGTTCATATCTACAAAATTAACTTAAACAACATATTCTAAAACTGAGCAATGGCAATTTTATATCGGTTAAATACTAATAGACGCATTCCTGCCCCGACGATGAAAAACTGTTTTGGAAAAATACTTTCAATAACGGCAGTGGCTATGTTGCCTCTTTTGACAAACTGCGGAAGCAGCGAAAATAAAGAGAAAAGTGACTCTGAACCGGTCGCGACAACACCGGCTCCTGAGGGTGATTGGTTGCTTGATGTCGTTACTACGGCGCGAGTAGAGCCACAGAATTTTGACATGGAAATAATAAGCACCGGACTTATAGAGGCTGCCGACCGGTTGTCATTGGTATTTGAGCGTTCGGGCAAAGTCAGCAAAGTATTGGTGAGGAATGGTCAGTCGGTTGTCGAAGGACAAGCTATAGCCGAACTTGATGTCTCGGAGATAGAGCGAAGTATCACCCGAAAGAAATTTGACTGTGAAGAATCTGAAATAAGTCTGCGTGATATCCTCATAGGTCAAGGGTATTCTTATGAACAGAAGGACGAAGTGCCTGAAAACCAGCTGCAGCTGGCTCTTTTGAAAAGCGGCTATCTGCGTAATAAGAATGATATGGAGGACCTTTTGCACCAGAAGGAGCAGATGGTGCTTCGGGCTCCGTTCTCGGGCGTGGTGGCCAATCTTAAAATCAGACCGGGAGAGATGGTTGGAAATGGCCCGGTGTGTGAGATTGTGGGCAGGGAGAGTATGGAAGTACTATTTTCGGTCTTACCTAATGAAGTTGGAATTATTAAAAACGGCCAGCCCGTGGGTGTTAAAATAATTGGAGATACCGACAGGCCGTTGAGCGGCCGTGTGCTCTCAATCAATCCGGTTATAAACAATGAAGGCCAAATTGAGGTACGGGCTTCAGTCCAGTCCAGTCCTTCACTCATACCCGGAATGAGTGTAAGCGTCAGTGTTAAAGAAACGGTTCCCGGCCAGCTTGTTCTGCCGAAGACTGCGGTCGTTGAGCGTTCGGGCCGTAAGGTGGTTTTCACTGTCAGTGATAGTAAAGCTTACTGGCACTACGTCACTTTAGGCCTGCAGAACACCACTTCCTATACTATAACTGATGGACTCGAAGCGGGAGAGGAAGTCGTGACATCGGGTGCGCAGAATCTCTCTGATGGTATCGCTGTAGTTGTGCAGAATATTGACAAGGAAGATAATACTACTGAAGACTAATGTTGTTTACCTTTGACCATCAATCTTAACACGAGTTAAATTCAAACATACTCTAATACCGTTTCTTGTTAATGAAGATAATAGAATTTCTGCTTCGAAGACCGATTTCTGTGTGTGTGAGCGTATTTGCGCTCTGTGTGCTCGGATTTATCGGATACAGTGCCCTTCCCGTGGCGTTGTTGCCTGACATTCCCGTGCCTGAGATCAACATTCGCATAGATGCGCCCGGAAAATCGGCCAGGGATATCGAGAGCATTGCTGTCACACCTATCAGGCGTCAGTTGCTGACGATTGACGGTGTTGAGACAATTACGAGCAATGCAGCTAATAATTACGGGAATATAAGCCTTCGGTTTGCATACGACTCAGATCTTGACGTCGCACTGATCAATATCAATGAGAAAATCTATAAGGTAACTGAAAATTTCCCTACCGGGTTTGAGCTACCAAAAGTATTCCGTTCCAACGCTACCGATATTCCTATTGAATATATCACGATGACACTTCGCTCCGACTCCCCGGGTGGCTCTACCGATACAGAGGCTTTCATAGCCATGAGCAGTCTGTGTGAGAATGTGATAGCACGTCGACTCGAACAGTTACCCGGAGTGGCAATGGTCGATATTGATGGTATGATTAAAAAGGAAGTTCTTATCAGACCCCATGCTGAATATGTCGCTGATGCCAAAATTACCAACAATGATATCGCCAATGCGGTAAAATCACAGAAGGTACAGCCTGTATCGATGATGGTGCGCGATGGTGTGTTTGAACATACGATATATATTGAAAACTCATTGGCTACGCTTGATGATATCGCCAATGTGAATATCAGGAAAAACGGGCGGCTATACCGGTTGGGAGATATATGTGACTTGTCGGTAGTTCCACGCGATGAGACAGGCCAGGCTATATATATGGGCAAGCGGTGCATAGCCATGCGTGTGATAATGCAACATGGCGCAAAGGTCAGCAATCTGAAGAAAGAGTTGACGGCATCGTTGAATTATTTTGCTGAAATGTATCCTAAGATAGAGTTCAGCGAAAGTCAGGACCAGACCGAAGTACTGAATTATTCCATACGCACATTGAAGGAGAACTTCCTGTTGAGTCTGGTTCTAATGTTCATTGTCGCATTTATTTTCATGGGCGATTTGACAACACCGGTTGCGACAGCGATCTGTATGGTATCCTCGCTCATAATAGGGTTTGTAGCTTTCTTTGCTTTCGGCATCTCGCTCAACATCCTTAGCCTGTCGGGCCTTATTCTTGTAGTGGGAATGATGATCGACAATATACTCATTACCTCCGAGAATATCACGCGCCACAGGCAATCGGGCGAGAGTCTTATGAAAAGTTGTGCGCTTGGATGCTCTGAGATGGTTACTCCGATGTTAAGTTCAACCCTGACGACAATTGTGGTTTTCATGCCGTTGATTTTCCTGAGCGATCTTGCCGGAGCTCTCTTTTTTGATCAGGCAATGGCCATTACCATAGGTTTAATGGTGTCATATTTTGTGGCTGTATTATTGTTGCCGGTACTTTTCATGCTTTTAGGGCGTGAGCGAGGGCTTCTTTCCCGTATCAATCACCATGCCGGGTTGAGCCGCAGGTTGTCGCAGTGGATGTTCAGGACTTATGACCGACTTATTGACCGGGTGTTCTATTTCCGTAAAACCGTATTGGCATTGACTGTGCTGTCGATCCCGCTCTGTTATCTTGGATACAGGTTATTGCCCAAGTCCCAGATGCCGGAAACTGATAAACGGGAGGCTTTGCTCAAATTCACTTGGCCAACAGGTACTTCGCTTGAGGAGAACTCCGAGCGTATTCATTCTCTGTTGGACCGTTTTACTCCCATGGCACAAGAAGTGTCGGCATCTATCGGTAATAAAAGCTATCTGGTTGACGGTAAGGAAATGCAGTCGTCCAATCAAGCGGAGATATATATCAAAACCGATTCACCCAAGTCGCTAAGAGAATGTGTGGATACGATTGGAAATTACATATCGGCTGCTTATCAGGAAACTACCTTTGATATTACTTCGGCCGATAATATCTTTGACCGCCTTTTCACATTTGATGATGCTCCTGTTGTGGTAAAAGTATATTCCAACCGTTGGGACAGTCCGGCTTTTCTTAAGAATATATCGTTGATAGGGGAAGCCGTGGGGAAAGCGACAGGTTTAGAAGCACCCCCGGTGGTTACCGGAAAAGAAATTGTGGTTACGTATGACAAAGGGGCGATGGAGGCCTTCAATGTAAGCTATGACGCTGTCAGCTCGAAACTGTCGTCATCGGTCGGAAACATGGCGGTGACCAGCCTCAGCGGGAGTGAATACATTCCGGTGGTACTTAAGTCGGGTATGTTTGACTGGGGTACATTTCTGTCGGAGACTACTGTAAAGGCCCGCAATGGTTCCACCGATGTTCCGTTATCTTATCTCGTAAGAATATCATATGTCGACGGGCTGCCTGAAATAAAGTCGGATATGAAAGGTGTGATGTATCCGATTGAATTCTATCCGCCCTCCGATGCCGAGGGGATGATAGATAAATTAAGGACAGAAGTGCTTGTAAAGCATCCCGATATACGCACTGACATAGGTGGTGCTGTAATGGAGCAAAACCGCATGTTTACATCGCTTTTCTGGATTTTCATTCTGGCGGTGGTTATGATGTATTTTATATTGTGTGTGCAGTTTGAGAGTTTTCTGCAACCTCTTGTTGTGCTTGCCGAAATTCCCATAGATGTATGTTTTGCTCTGATCATGCTTTGGATCTGTGGCTATTCTTTCAATATCATGTCGGGAATAGGCATTATTGCTTCATGTGGTATAATAGTGAATGACAGTATATTGAAATTGGATGCGATCAATAACCTCATAGCCGAGGGGGTGGCTCCACATGAGGCTGTGCACATGGCCGGTCGACAAAGGATACGCCCCATAGTAATGACGTCTCTCACAACAATAATAGCCATGATTCCTTTCTTCTTCACTTCCGATCTGGGCTCTGAACTTCAGCAGCCTCTTGCCCTCAGCATGATATCGACGTTGGCTATCGGTACTCTTGTGAGTGTTTTTGTCGTTCCCGTGCTATATGAAACGTTAATTCTTAATTATAGGAAACCGGCTCCCGCAACGGGAGAAGAAGTTATCTCAGAAGCTGATGAATAAAACACCGTTCAAAATATCATCCTTTTCGCTGATAACTGCCTTCATATGTGTGATGTTGGTAGGGCTGGCGCTTGTTCCACTGCTTCCTTATAAAAGCCGCGGGACGACCGAATTACCAAAGGTGACCATCTCGTTCAGTACTCGTTCCCCGCAGTCTCCCAGGATTGTTGAGAATGAGATAACCAATAAAATAGAGCAGGCTCTTGGTATTTTAGAGAATGTCGAGAGCATTACATCCCAATCATCGGAAGGACGTGGATCGGTAACTGTAGAGTTTAGCCCTGATACTGATCTGGAGACGGCAAAGTTCCACATATCCACTGTGTTGAGGCGCCTTTGGAGTCAGATTTCGGAGGTGTCATTTTATCCTTCGATCCAAAGCTATTCGGTAGGAGGTGGTCACCGTGCTTTCATGCGCTATTATCTTTATGCCAATGCAAATGAAAGGGATCTTGTCGACTATACTGCCGATAATATAGTGCCCCGGCTTTTACTTACACCGGGAGTGCGCGATGTGAGATACAGTGAAGGTCAGGAGCCGTATTATGAGCTTGATTATGATTTGGATGTGTTGAGCGCGGCGGGCGTTTCAGAGCGATCTGTTAATGCGGCACTTTCGGTATATGGTGATTCACCAAGCTCCCTTGGGCTTGTGCCGGTCAGTGAAAACGGCGCGCGTCGTACGCTACGTGTGAAAATTGACAATTCGGCTCCTTTGAATGAGATTATGCAGCAGAAATTGATAACTGACAACGGGAGTGAGATTGCTTTATCATCACTTCTTGAGGTCAGAACATTTGATAACAAGTTCCATAGCTCAATGCGTATCAATGGCCGGAATACGATCTATATCAATATCTTTGCTAAAGATGATGCCAGTGAATTGTCGGTGAGCAGTAGGGTACGTCAGGTTATGCAGCAAGTGAACGATAACCTCCCTGCGGGTTATACACTCAGTCTGGAAGAAGACTTGTCAGAAAAACTTAAATCGGAGATAGAAAACATAGTGGTCAGATCAAGCGCCACACTGATAATTCTTCTCCTGTTCCTATTTTTCACAGTACGGAATATCAAGGTGGTTTGGGTTACTTTGTGTGCTCTTGTCGCGACACTCCTGATCTCGGTTATAGGATATTATACATGTGGAGTTGAAATGAATCTGTATGCCATGGCCGGAATCACAGTGTCCTTGAGTCTTATTATTGATAACTCAATTGTGATGTCAAATCAGATTGTGCGTCAAGGTAATATCAATGTTTTCCAACCGATGCTCGCTGCCACTCTCACATCGGTAGGTGCTTTGGCAATAGTGTTCTTCCTTGATAATACCAAGCAGATAACTCTACGTGACTTTGTGATGGTTCTGATTATAAACCTTATGGCCTCACTCATGACCGCTACATTTTTTGTCCCGGCTATGATGGATCGCATGAAGGTGAAGCAGGTAAAATATCATTTTCGTAAAAATGCATTGCGTGTAAGGATAATACGCTCCGTAACATCGTTCTATGAAAGAGTGGTTTGTGTTTTGGCCCGACACAAGGTTCTATCGGTCATAGTTCTGGTTCTTGCTTTTGGCCTGCCGTTCTATCTGCTTCCTATTAATGTCAATAAAAAGGAGAGTTATTCTGAATTATACAACAAGACCTTCGGTAGTCGTTACTATAATGAAAAAATGAGGAGTAAGGTAAACGAATGGTTGGGAGGTGCCCTTTACCGGCTCCACACGGCTAAAGACGCATCATCAGATGAGAAAAATGATGTAAATCACAATCAAAATATCTATATTTCGGCCAGTCTCCCACCCGGAGCTAAAAGATCGATGCTTGAGTTACCTATAAGAAGAATGGAGAGCTTCATTACTTCACTTCCGGGTATAAGTAGATTTGTTACAGATATAGGAGGTACGAAAAACGCATCGATAACACTTTATTTTGACGATGAAGCCGTCAGGAATGGGTTACCGCTCTTGGTGAGATCGAAAGTAATTGAACGAGCTATTGAATTGAGTGGAGTAGCCTGGAGGGTATCAGGCCCGGGAGATTTACGTTTCGCCAACACGCCCAGTTATGTTGCAGGATCCAATAGAATATCTCTGAAAGGATACAATTACGACGAATTATACCGTTATGCACGTCAACTTCGTGATTCTCTTGAAGCTCAGAAAAGAGTTAGAGATGTGACTGTGAGTTCCACCGTTATCACGGAACTCAATCCTTATTCTGAGTTTGAGTTGCGCTTGTCGGCTGAGGCTCTGAATCATCTTGATCTTTCTTTCTCAGATATAAACAGCTCGATATCAAATATATTCGGCAAAGGAGTGTCAATGGACATAGGTGAAGATGAGAATGGCATCTCGTTTATGAAGTTCAGGCCTCGGCAAGGAGATACCTATGATTGGTGGGATCTTATTAATAGACCCATCAAAGTCAGGGACAAAACACTCAAGCTATCGGAGATCGCTACGGTGACAAAGCGACCTGCCTCTATGACTATTTATCGTATTGATCATGAATATGAACTTTTTGTGCAGTGGAATTATAAAGGTAACACCTCGGCCAGTTTCGATCTTACAACCAGGCTGATGAAAAGCTTTGATGAAATTTTACCCATGGGATACGGTGTAGTCTACCATTCGGGTAGTGCTTCCTCCAACAAAAATTTACCACCGTGGCTAATTATCGTTATAATTGTAATATTGTTGGTTATCACCAGTGTACTACTGAACTCTCTCAGACAGCCGTTTGCAATTATTCTTGTGATTCCTGTATCGTTCATAGGCATGTTCATTGCTTATAATAAAATAGGGATCTCTTTTGGAGAAGGTGGAATGGGGGCGCTTGTGTTGCTCAGTGGTCTTACGGTTAATGCCAGTATTTATCTTACATATGAATATAATGCTGTAAGGGAACGGTATCCATGGTTACCACCGGTAAAAGCTTTCATGAGAGCTCTGGGTTATAAGATTTCCCCCATTATGCTTACGGTACTTTCTACAGTTATAGGCTTTATTCCGTTTGTAATACTCAATAACGAAGCAAATAAGTTTTGGTATGCTCTCGCAGTAGGAACTATCGCAGGTTTGTTTTCCTCGCTGATAGGAGTGCTTATTTTTCTGCCGGCATTTCTTGTGCGTCCACCCGCAGCGGAGAAAAGAAAGAATAAGAAAATATGGTCATTAATGTTTAGAATATTTAGAAGAAATGAAAAGTCATAAATTATTAATAAATCTTTGTCTATCCATCTTCTTTTTAGTGCCGGGTGGTAATCTCAGTGCACAACTGGTTATGAATATTAAGGATGTGATAGAAATAGGGCAGGCCAATTCTCTTAACAGCATGCTTGCGCGTATGAATTTCATGAGCCAATATTGGAGTTACAGGTCTTTCAAAGCCGAACTTTTACCTTCGGTGAATCTGAGAGGTGATCTTATGGAATTTAACCGAAGTATGGTAGAGGCGCGTAATTATGAAACCGGTGAGTTGTCGTTGGTTCGTAATAACACGTTAAGTAACAATTTGTCATTGTCAATCACTCAGGCTATAGCTCCCTTGGGAGGAACAATTTCGGTACAATCTTATCTGTATCGACTTGATCAGTTCAGCTATAACTCACAATTGTATAATTCTCAACCCGTTCGCCTCTCATATACTCAGCCTTTGCGTGCTTTCAATTCTCTGAAATGGCGAAAGAAGACTGAGCCGATGAAATTTCAGAAGGCTAAACGGGCATATCTTGAAAAAATGGAGGATATAGCAGTGCAGGTAGTAAATCTATTCTTTTCTGTGATTTCGGCTCAAAGCTCCTTACAGAAGAGCGTGAAGACTTTTGAAGACCGCCAACAGCTTTATGCCATCTACGAAAAACGTCACGAGTTGGGAACCGTGACAAAAAGTGAACTTCTGCAACTTAAGCTATCGCTACTGAATGCCGAAATGGATAAAAATAATCTGGAAATCAATCTTAAGAATGAACGGTTTCGTCTGTTCTCTTTCCTCGGTATTCGAGATTATGAAAACATCGAGCTCGTGGCTCCTGCCCATATTCCCGATATTGTTGTCAATCCGGCCGATGTAATAGATAAGGCTCTGGGTAATTCCCAACACACGCTGTCACAACAGTTGACAATTTATGATGCAGAGAAAACCCTTAAACAGGCGAAAGCGTCAAGAGGACTTCAGATGAATCTGCATGGTGAGATTGGATTCAATCGCACTGCAAACCGTTTTGCCGACGCTTACCGTAATCTTGAAAGTGCCGAAATTGTAGGATTGTCTTTTTCTTTCCCTATTTTTGACTGGGGAGTGGGTAGGGGACGTGTAAAAATGGCCGAAGCCGATCTCGAGGCTATTAAAACCCAGATGGTACTTGATAGAGAAAAATACATTGATGATTTACAGACTCAGGCCATTCGTTTCAACATGCAATCCCAGCAATGTAAACATGCATTGATGGCAAAAGAGATTGCCGATGAACGATATGAAATAACAAAGCAGCGTTTTGAAGCCGGTGGTATCACTGTAACTGATCTTAACACGGCTCAAAATGAGCTTGATCATGCAGCCGATCAATATATCAGTGAGTTACACTCTTTTTGGGAAATATATTACTCATTACGCCGTTCGACTCTTTTCGATTGGATCATGCAATCTGATATTACTGTCGATTATGATGAGATTATTTATAACAATCATTGATATTAACCGTAGGCTCTTCATAGTAAATTATTGAAATATGCGTCAACCTATACGTCGTAAATTATTAATCGGATTTGGGACAATCATAGTTCTCTACATAATCATAAATACTTTTTTCTTGACATGGGCTCGAGTGCAGGGCGATAGTATGGAGCATACAATAGAAGATTCAACTATTGTGACTGTCGATAATTTTACTTATGGTGCGGTCATGCCTGTCAGGTTTTCAGAAATCTCTTTGGCTAAATTTATTTTTTATATGCTCCCCCCACAGCTGTTCTATGCCGACCAAAAGCAGAATTGGGGATATCACCGCATGCCGGGACGACGAATGCCCCAATGTGGTGATATTGTGATTTGTGAGAGCCCCGAAGATCCACTCCTCTTGGTGTGTAAACGAATAATAGCCGTTGGCGGAGATACCGTGAGCATAAACCGTGGTATATGTTATGTAAATGGAAAGATTATTGATTTTGGTCCCCGGGTTCAGCTAACTCAGGATAAAGATACAGTTCATGTGACATCTTATCCACAGGGCTATAACTGGAATAAACATAATTATGGCCCGATTGTTGTCCCCATTGATAATGAAAATCCACGGTATTTTGTACTTGGTGATAACAGAGCGGTTTCACGCGATAGCCGTGCATGGGGATTCCTTGATTTTAAGCGTATCAGGAGCCGTATAATTGTTGACGATCCGGAATAAAGGTAGCAATCTTACAATGAACTGGTGAAAAATTGATACACGATATTAACGATTCTTCTATTGAGCTGTTTTTCAGATCAGGTATTGCTCGGGGGGGACGGGACTTATGGCGCGGCGGAACTCGGTCGGTGACATGCCTTCGCGTTTGCGGAACATAACTGAAAACTGGCCTGAGTTTTCAAATCCAAGATCGTAAGCAATCTCTGATATTGAGCGGTCAGATGCAAGCAACTCTTTGGCTCGTGCCATCAATTCGCTCTTCATATACTGTCCAGGAGACACGCCCACTACGCGACGAAATTCCTGACGAAACCACGAATAGCCTACCCCAAGCTCGCAGGCAACATCCTCGGGATGAATGCCATGCTGCAGTGATCTCCTCATTATTGCTCTTGCACGCTCCATTACAGCTACCGACTGCCTGGCTGCGCTGGAATTACGGCATGCTTTCATGTATATCACACCAAGAAGATGCCTTACCAAGCCTGCGGCAGCAAGTCGACACCCCGACATATCGCCCTGTAGATAAGATATGCATTCCATAAAAAGCGCCGGCACAGAACTCGACGGTCCAATCTCCATCACAGCATCTGAACGACTGAAATAGGGCGATCGCATAACACGATCGGCGTGCTCACCTTTGAATCCTATCCAATATTCGCGCCACCCGGTGGCAGAATCGGGATAGTAGCTGTGCCATTCTCCCGGAAAAAGTAACAAAACAGAGCCCGGGCCAATTTTACGAGGTTTCATTGACCTTGACCTAAACCATCCAGCCCCATCACTGACATATAGGACCTGGTATTCGTTGAGCACGCGCCCCTGCTCAGGCGAAAAAAAATGTGTGCCCGGATGACGCGATGCCGGATATATCGCGCCGGGGGGATAGTATGCGTGTCCCACTGTTGTCACCCCAAGTCCCCAGCCCTCTTCCTCGGCACTTGGTGACAGATACTTGATATAAGTGTTGTTTTGAGCCATAATGTACCGTGTCAATAATGAAATTTCGTCTATTCACGATCAGTGCAAATATACAACATTTTATAATAATATCATCGATCAATCAATTGGTAAATAGTCTTATTAATAATACATGAATAACTGCAAACCACGCCTAAAACAAGTCTGTGTCATTTTTGAAACATTATTTATCAAAAGTGACATGTTCAGAAAATACCGTATATGTATTTTTGCAATCGTAATAAGCCACTAAACTATTCAATCTATAAACCATGAAAAAATTTCTTGCTATAGATCTCGGAGCCACAAGCGGACGCACTGTAATAGGAACTCTCGACAATGGCAAAATATCACTTAAAGAACTGACTCGATTTCCTAATTCCATGTCTGAAATCGATGGCCACCTTTACTGGGACATACACAAACTGATGGAGCATGTGAAGGACGGGCTTAGTGCGGCAAAAAGTGAAGGTGTAATGTCGATAGGAGTGGACACATGGGGAGTCGACTTCGGATGCATTGCCGATGATGGCACTCTGCTTGCCTTGCCTGTGGCATATCGTGATCACACCACCCACGAGGCGCATACCCGCTATTTCAAAGAGGTTATGAATGCCGACAGTCTATACTGCATCAACGGGATTCAGCACATGGGATTCAACACTCTATTTCAAATCTATGAGCGCCGGCAATGGCCCGAAATACAGAAGATGTCTAAATTGCTGATGATGCCCGACCTGATCACTTACCTCCTCACAGGAGAGATGGTGGCGGAAACAACGATCATTTCAACAGGCGGTATTCTTGATCCTCACGAGCGTGAACTCTCAGCTAAGCTATTGTCGACCATCGAACTCAATAGCGACAAGTTTGGTAAACTCATCGAGCCGGGTGAAATCACAGGCTATCTAAGCAAAGCGATCTGTAATGACACCGGTATGGAGTGTACTCCTGTGGTATCAGTTGCCGGTCACGACACAGCATCGGCTGTGCTCGCAATTCCGGCAAAAGGCTCAGATTGGGCGTATATAAGCAGCGGAACCTGGTCGCTAATTGGTATAGAGACTCATGAACCGATAATTAACGAGACCACCATGCGCTACAATTTCACCAACGAATGTGGCGTGGAGGGGACCACGCGGCTATTAAAAAATATAACCGGCATGTGGGTGCTTGAGCAATGCCTGCAAAGCTGGAAACGCAACGGCGCGGATTATTCCTACAGTCAGATTGTGGAGATGGCAGAAAGCGCGCCCGAATTTAACTTCATGATTGATACTGACGATGAAAGATTTGTGTGCCCGGCCGACATGCCTGCGGCAATACGCGATTATTGTATCGCCACCGGCCAGACACCAACCGATGACCATGGGACAATCATCAGAGCCATACTTGAAAGTCTGGCTCTGAAATACCGTAAAACACTCGATATATTGCGAGGTATTGCAGGTAATCCTATCAACCGCATACACATAATAGGCGGAGGCAGCCGCAATGCTCTTCTCAACCAATTTGCTGCAAATGCCACAGGAGCACAAGTTGTAGCAGGCCCCGCGGAATGCACTGCCGCCGGCAATATAATGATGCAGGCAAAGGCTATGGGATATGTGAAGGATCTTGCAGAAATACGCGAGATAACCGCAGCAAGCTTCGAAACAACCACATATAGCCCGGCCGACAGCACGAAATGGGAACGACAGTACTTGAACTATCTAAGAGTATGTTTGAATTTAACACACAAAAAATAGTTATTCTAAAAACGACTAATCTTTAAAACCATATAATGACATGAACACCAATCACATCAATCAGATTTACAATATCGCAAAAGAGCGGTATGCATCCATAGGCGTGGACACAGAGAAGGTACTAGACCAGATGAAAGATTTTCATCTGAGCATACATTGCTGGCAAGCCGATGACGTGACCGGATTTGAAAACCGTGGCGAAGCACTTTCAGGAGGCATACAAGTGAACGGAAACTATCCGGGCAAAGCAAGAAATATCGAGGAATTGCGCAGCGACATCGAATGTGTCATGAACCTGCTCCCCGGAACACATCGACTGAATCTGCATGAAATATATGGTGATTTCAAAGGCAAATGTATTGACCGCAATCAATGCGAGCCCGAACATTTCAGAAGCTGGATTGAATGGGGGCGCGATAAAGGAATCAAGCTTGATTTCAACTCCACCTCGTTCTCTCATCCAAAGAGCGGAGACCTCACCTTGTCAAATCCCGACAGGAGCATACGCGAATTCTGGATTGAGCACTCGATGCGCTGTCGCAAAATAGCTGAAGCCATCGGCGAGGCTCAGCAAGACCCCTGCATACTTAACACATGGATTCACGATGGTTCAAAAGATCTTACAGTGAACCGCTACATGTATCGCGAACTGCTCAAGGAGTCGCTCGACGTCATTTTCAAGGAAAAATACAACTGGATGAAGGATAGCGTGGAGTCAAAGGTTTTCGGCATAGGACTCGAGAGTTACACAGTCGGCTCCAACGACTTCTATACAGCTTATGCCGCTAAACACGACATGATGATAACCCTCGACACCGGTCATTTTCATCCAACCGAAAGTGTGGCCGACAAGGTTTCGGCAATGCTGCTGTTCGTACCAGAACTCATGTTGCATGTGTCGCGTCCGGTGCGCTGGGACTCTGATCACGTGACGATCATGGACGATCCTACGGTAGATCTTTTCAGTGAGATTGTACGCGCCGGGGCTCTTAACCGGGTACATTATGGACTTGACTACTTCGATGGAACCCTCAATCGCATAGGTGCGTATATAATTGGCGCACGTGCTGCCCAAAAAAGCATGATACGCGCTTTGCTCGAGCCTGTCGCAAAATTACGCGAGTATGAACTTAACGACCGGAGATTCGAACGGCTGGCTTTGCTTGAAGAGTGCAAAAGTATGCCATGGGCCGCTGTGTACAACGAGTTTTGTCTGCGCAATAATGTGCCTGTAGGCGAAGACTATATAATGGCCGTGGAAGATTACGAAAAGAACGTAACATCTAAGCGATAATTATGGAAATCATTTTAGGTTTATCGGTGATAGTATTGGGTGCTTTCTTCCAATCCAGTTTTTATGTGCCCATAAAGCGCGTAAAAAGCTGGAGTTGGGAAAGTTTTTGGCTCATACAGGGCATTTTTGCATGGATTGTATTCCCTTTGTTTGGAGCGCTGTTGGCCGTGCCTGTCGGAAGCGGTTTAACCGATATGTTTATCAACGCGCCGTCATCAAATCTGCTCCTATCCATGCTGTTTGGGATGCTATGGGGCATAGGCGGCCTTACCTTTGGCTTGTCAATGCGATATCTGGGCGTAGCACTTGGCCAAAGCATAGCCCTCGGTACGTGTGCGGTATTCGGCACCATATCAGGACCTCTCCTTATACGTGCTTTCCTGCCTGACAACGCTCCCTCACTTATGCTTGCCCCCTCAGTGATAGCCGGAATCGTAGCTACAGTGGCTGGTATTGCAGTGATTGGCTATGCAGGGGCACTTAAAGCCAAAGAGTGCCCATCAGACCAAAACAGTAGCAATGGCTTTGAATTCAATTTCCCAAAGGGCATAATCATAGCGCTTATAGCCGGTGCTATGAGTGGATGTTTCAACGTAGGACTCGAATTCGGATCATGCATAGCATTTGATTCAACACCATCAATATACCGCATGCTGCCGGCCACTCTGCTTGTCACCGTAGGTGGGTTTGTGACAAATGCCGCATATTGCCTATGGCAAAATCACAAGAATGGTACCTTTGCTGACTATAAGAAATGGCATTTATACCCAAACAATCTGTTATTCTGCGCTCTTGCAGGACTTCTGTGGTACAGCCAGTTTTTCGGTCTTTCACTGGGGCGCGGGTTCCTTGGCAACTATCCGTCACTTATCGCTTTCTCATGGTGTATACTTATGGCGCTTAATGTAATATTCTCAAACGCATGGGGTGTGGCACTTAATGAATGGAACGGAGTGTCCCGACGCACAATGTCTATTCTTGTAACAGGCATAGCAATACTTATCATATCAACTTTCTTACCTCAAATTCTCTAAAAATTATGAACGATAAATTGAATAATGCGATAGCACAGGTTGCCGGTGTAGGCGGAATGTTGTGGCAAAAGGGCTGGGCCGAACGCAATGGAGGAAATATAACAATCAATGTAACCGATTGTGTAGACGATGAAATATGCAATCTATCACCGATTTCATCGCCCGTGGGCATAGGTGCCACTCTACCCAACATCAAGGGATGCTACTTCTTTTGCAAGGGCACCAACAAGCGCATGCGCGATCTTGCCAAAGCTCCTTGGGAAAACGGTTCGCTTATACGCATAACCGATGATTGCGCACACTACGAGATCATAGCC
>CANOKG010000018.1 GCA_947566655.1 uncultured Muribaculaceae bacterium
TGGCGCACACGCCGCCCGCTTCCTTGATTTATTACAACGGGAGATTAACGCTATCCACTGATATTGCATTATGAATCAAATAAGCCGACTATATAAAAGTCTTGAATGTAAATTCAACCGACGATACTCTTCACAAATTCCTAAAAAGAAGAAATATAATATTATCCACCAAACAGTTAGAGATGAGGTTGAATATAGGAAAATTTCAACAAGTACAACCGTCCTCTTTGGAATGATGAATGAGATTATCGGCCTTTAGCCGATAATCTCATTAGTTGCAGCTAACCGCCATCGGTCAGTTATTCCCGTTTTAATCACCTGGTGTTTACCGCATTATTCTTTGTTTGGTGTTTCCCATCTGTATGTTTCTTTGCTGACAATGTCCAAAATCTGATTCCCGGCTTGCATACGGAAATTTCCTTTTTCCAATAGCCATTTGCCGTCAGAATCTACAAATGCGAGGTCACTGGCTTTGATCGGGAGGTTTATTGTTTTTGTCTCACCGGGTAAAAGAGCGACTTTTACAAAAGCTCTCAACCGACGGTTTTCGGGTGTAAGCGATGCTACCATATCACGGCTGAACAGCATTACCACCTCTTTACCAGCTATATTTCCTGTATTAGTGACATCAATGGAAAATACCAGTTCATCATCATGAACGAAATCGGTTTTCGAGCATTTAAAGTTATCGAACTTAAAGTCAGTGTAGCTTAACCCATAGCCAAAAGGCCATTGTACTGATACCACAGCATCATAATCGTATGCACCATCCATCTTATCGACCTCTTCGCTGACGCGATAGTCGTAAGTAGTAAGTTCCGCTTGATGACGGGGATAAGTATAGGGCATCTTACCACTCGGATTCGCATCTCCAATAAGTATGTTGGCGAGTGCATCACCCCCGAAATTTCCTGGCAAAAGAATGTCGATAATTGCATCACACAATGGTTCGATTTCACTTATCAACCGCGGGCGCCCTTCATTCAGAATTAGAACAATAGGTTTGCCCGTTTTTGAGAGTTCTTTCACTAAGTTGCTTTGATTCTCAGAGATGTTGAGATCTGATAAATTTCCGGGAGTTTCACAATATGAGTTTTCTCCTATGCAAGCCACTATTACATCCACATCACAAGCGGCTTTCACTGCCTTGTCAATATCAGGTGTGTTTTCTTCATTATATGCGCCTTCAGCTGGATATGTCACCCCTTGTTCGATAATAACATTTTCCTTGCCGAATTTATTTACAATAGCTTCATAAATGGTGTTATATTCCTGTGCATATCTATCGGTTAAATGTCCTTGCCAAGAATAACTCCACCCACCGTTAAGACATCTCATTGAATTGGCATTTGGTCCTGTCACCAGTATCTTCATGCCTTTCTTCAGAGGGAGTATATTTCCTTTGTTTTTCAAAAGGACTTCTGATTCTTCAGCTGCTTCCATGGCAATGCCACGGTGATCGGCTGATGCAAATTCAGGATAATCATGAGGATAGGTGTTAGGAGTATCAAAGAGACCAAGACGATACTTTAAGCGCAGTATTCGACGCACAGCGTCATCAATACGCTCTTGCGATACCCTTTCTTCCTCTACCAATTCTTTTAGCAAAGTACAGAACTGTAAATCATAAGGGTCCATTGACATATCAATTCCGGCATTGATAGCAAGCTCAATAGCTTCCTTTTTATCGGCTGCGACACATTCCCTGGTGAAGAGATTGTTGATATCAGCCCAATCGGTGACAATCATTCCGTCCCATCCAAGGTCTTCTTTAAGCCATTTTGTCAGCAACTCATTGTTGGCATGCACGGGACGTCCGTTTATCGAACCGCTATTAACCATGACGGTTAATGCCCCAGCCTCAATACATGCCCTATAGGGCTCAAAAAATTTCTCACGCAAATCGGATGGAGAGATATATGCCGGAGTGCGATCCTTACCCGTGCGCGGAGCTCCATAGCCCAAATAATGCTTGACCGAAGTAGCCACGTTGTTACGTCCCACACGATTTGGATTCTTTCCCTGAAAACCGATAATCTGTTGGGCTCCCATTACAGCATTTACCAACGGATCCTCTCCAAAATTCTCCCATACACGGCTCCAACGGGGATCGCGGGTCAGGTCAACAGTAGGAGCATAGGTCCAGGGACAGTTGGCAGCTCGCGTCTCATATGCTGTTATTTGAGCAGCTTTAAGCGCTATCTCGGGATTGAAAGATGCGCCAACGTTGATGTTCTGAGGAAAAAGCACACCGCCAAGCGTGTATGTAGTGCCATGATTCTGATCAAGACCATAAATACATGGAATGCCTATCTCTTTTATGGATATCTCCTGGATCTGACCAATTAACTCAACCCATTTTTCAGGAGTCTGGGCGGTGGGACCTCCCGGGGCATTAAGCACAGAGCCAACTTTGTAAGTGCCTATTGCCTCTTGAAGTTTCGCAGGATTGAGGAAAAATTCACCATTTCTCCACTCTCCGAGCACATCGATGGAAAGCTCAAGCATTTGCCCGATCTTCTCATCAAGTGACATTCGTGATAGAGTTGACTCCACTTTAGCCTCAATAGATGGATCTGAAGGAATTGCCATCCCGGCAGCCTGCATAACGCAGGCTGCTGATGACAATATTATTACTATTAATATATTTCTTATCATGTCGTGAATTTTTTAACGTAAGGTCACAAGATCTACATAGTATCCATGGCCCACACAGAGGAATCCGGCCTGTTCTGCTATCATTGCAAGCACCTCTGATGACTGCGAGACATTATTGGTGGTAGGTGAATATTATTGTATTTTTCATAAATGATTCGCTGAAACGGCGAAGATGACATTCTTTATTAAACACACTCCTAACCCAATGTACAAAGCTAACAAAAGAATGCGACCTGACAAAATTCAGCCTGTCTTTTTTCTGAATCTATGTCGCGTGTATTGAATGTAGCCATTTTCGAATGATTTTTCGAGGGTTTCGCTTAATTTTTTTGCACAATTAAGGGATTATTTTCTTATTTTGCATACCGTAACTTTACCGTAACAATGAAACTCACCCATAATCGTCATTACGAGACCCTCATTTATATCGCCCTTTGGCTGTTAGTGATAGCACTATATACGCTCGGCACTATACGCAGCCGCAGTATGATAAGCACGTCTCCTGTCTCAGCCGAGATTTTGACCCGGATGGTACTGACTCTCATACCGTTCGTGGCTCTATTCATCGTCCATAATTGGGTTTTCATACCACGCCTGCTTTTCTGCAACAAATTAAGGACGTATTTCACATGTACACTCTTAACCTTACTCATAGTGTGGGCATTTCAATATGCACATTTCATGCATGAGATCAAGCTTCACCCGATGCCGCAGAATTTTCCTCCGGGTCCGCGCCATCTATTGCCTCTCCCACTGCTTCTGGATTTCATTTTTTCACTCCTCATCATCGGCGCCAATCTGGTCATAGCATTACTATTCCAACGCGTTGAGGATAAATTCGAGCGCGAGAGCCTGTTGAAAGCCAATGCCGAAAACCAACTCAGCTATCTCAAGGCTCAGATAAATCCTCATTTCTACATGAACATGCTCAACAATATCCACGGCATGATTGAGATTGACCCTATCAAGGCACAGGATATGGTAATTGACATGTCGCAACTGATGCGCTACATGCTGTATGAGAGTTCGCAGCCACGCATATCACTGTCATCCGAGATAGAATTTCTCAAAAACTATCTCCGGCTCATGCGCCAACGTTATCCAGCCGATAAAGTAGCGATTACGTGCGACTTTCCCGACGAACATCACACAGCCGGAGTTCTCATACAGCCGCTGATATTCCTTGTTTTTATCGAAAACGCTTTCAAGCATGGCATAACCTATCGGGAAGAGTCGTATGTAAGCGTGAGTCTACGAGTAGCCAACGGCATGGTGGAATTTAACTGTCTAAACAGCAATCATCCAACTCCACCCTCACACCAACCCGGCATAGGACTACGTAATGTTACAGAACGGTTGCTCCTGATCTATGGTGACTCATGTAAATTCATCACGACATCCACCGATACCTCCTATAACGTAAATCTTTCAATCCCAATCAATGAAACTCCGCACGATAATAATTGATGATGAGCCTATCGCTCTCGACAAACTCCGCAGCTATGTCGGCAAAACGCCATTTTTACAACTCGTCGGAGCATTCTCCAACGGCATGGATGCCCTCGAGATGATGACTTCGCCCGCAAACGAGGTAGATGTCATATTCACCGACATAAACATGCCCGACATAAACGGCATGGAGATGGTGGGCACACTATCGCGACCACCGCTGATAGTATTCATAACAGCCCATCCCAGCTATGCGGCCGAAAGCTACCGCCACTCAGCCGTTGACTATCTACTCAAGCCCTACAGTTTTGCCGATTTCCAACGTGCCGCCGGCAAAGTAATGGAACGCCACGCCATGCTACACCCCGAGAGAAATCACTCTCATGACACAGCATCAACCGTCACTGCCTCCACACCGGCGGCACCAGTCTCTGACTCTGGATCAATCTTCATAAAGGTCGATTACCGCTACGTGCGCGTCAATCTTTCCGATATACGTTATATCAAAGGCTATGGTGAATACCTGCAGATATATACTGTCACCGCCCCCACTCCACTACTCACACTCAGCTCTTTTGCTGCGATACGCGAGCGGCTTTCTACGTCCTTCATTCAGATTCACAGGTCATATATTGTCAATATGGACCATGTCATACATATCGAGCGCGCACGGGTGGTGATGGATGCCGACACATATCTTCCTGTGGGTGATAGTTATAAGCCGAGCCTACAAGCATATCTCGCATCGTGTTCCATAGGAGGTGCTCCGAAAAAAGAATAATAGCCCGTCCCATAATAGTCAGTAATTGCGGTCTGACAGCAATTCATTGAATATTTGTGCCTGTTGGTTGAATACACTTCAACGCAGGCACATACTTTTTATAATATTGCAGTGAAAACTTTCAAACGATACACTGACGATATGAGACTACAATTCACTACCGCGATACTCATATGCTGCAGAGCATTCTCATCCGTGGCCTCCACGCCTTGGAGTTACTCCGACTGCGTAGATTATGCACGCCAACATAATATCTCACTGCAAAAATCACGCCTCAGTGAAGAAACCGCCGCCTATAATCTCGAAGAGGCAAAAGCTCAGTGGCAACCAACTCTCGACTTTGCCACCACTCATGGATTCACCAACACTCCATTGGCCGATGGAAATAAAAACAGTTATTCATCGACCTACGGATTTAACGCCGGCTGGACAGTATGGAACGGAGGCCAACGCGAAAACACCATAAAACGCAACGAGCTCCAGATGCGCATAGACCGTCTCACAACCGACAACATCATGCGCTCGCTTGAAACCGACCTACTCCAGATCTATTTCAACATACTTTACGCCAAGGAGTCAATCAGTATCTATGAGGAAGCTGTGAAACTCAGCAAAGCTCAAGCAGAACGAGCCCACTCACTAATGGAGGCAGGACGCATATCACGCGTAGATTATGCCCAGCTCGAAGCGCAGTACGAGCAGGACCGCTACAACCTGGTCAACGCCCGTGGCACTTACGACACACGCCGCATGGAGCTGAAACGGCTCCTTGAACTTGGAATTGACATCGATATAGAGCTTCAGGATGTGGAATGGACAGCAGAACAGGTACTCACAGCACTCCCCGACCTCAACGAGAGTTATCGACTTGCCACAATCACCGATCTACAGCTACGCAGTCTCGAGATGGAGGTCGAAGGGACGGAGTTTGACATAGACATCGCCAAAGCCTCTGGACGCCCGCGATTGTCGCTCAACGCCGGAGTCGGCACAGGCTACAACGCGCCGGGATTCTCGTTTGGCTCGTCGATTAAGCAGAGATTGAATGAATCTATCGGGCTCACTCTATCGGTACCGATCCTCAACAACAAGCAGACTAAGACAGCCATAGCACGGGCCAATGTACAGAAAATGAACGCCCAACTTGACATAAAACAGCGACAGACCGAACTGGCACAAACAGTCGAAAACTGGTATATTGACACACGGTCCTCCCAATCGCGCTACGAGGCAGCCATAGGACAACTCGAATCGGCACGTCTCACCAACGAACTCACCAACGAGCAGTTCACACTCGGTCTTGTCAACCCCATCGAGCTGATGACAGCACACAACAATCTTGTCGAGGCCAGTCATTCGCTATTACAAGCCAAATACATGGCCATGCTCGGACAGAAAATGATTGAATTTTACCGTACAGCCACAGTATCACTTCCGTAACATACTCCACAAGACATGAAAATATCCACTCTGAAAATCGCAATTCCACTCACATTCCTTTTGGCCGCATGCTCCAAGCAGCCGGCCGTGCAACTCGAGACCGTCAAGGCCGAGAAAGGCGAACTCACCGAAACCGTCACTGCCACCGGTGAAGTTGAATCAGTAACTCAGGTAGATGTCGGCACTCAGGTCACCGGCATTATCGACAAACTATATGCCGACTATAACACCGTTGTGACCAAAGGTCAGCTTATAGCCGAGATAGAGAAAACCCTGCTCCTGAGCGAGCTCAACAGCGCTGAAGCCAACGTCGAGTCGGCACGCATAACCTACGAATACAATCTCACCAACTACAACCGCGACAAAGCACTGCATGACAAGCAGCTGATCAGCGATTATGATTTCCAGACCTCACAAAAAGAGCTGCAAGTATCAAAAACAGCCTATGACAAGGCCAAGTTCGACAAAGTGCGAGCCGCCAAAAATCTTAACTATGCCGAGATATATTCGCCCATCGACGGTATAGTTATCTCACGTGAGGTCGAAGTAGGTCAGACTGTCGTCTCGAGCATGAACGTAGCCAACCTATACACCATAGCCGACCTCGATAACATGCAGGTGATCGGCAATGTGGATGAAGCCGACATAGGCCGCGTAAAGGTGGGTCAGGATGTGACATTTTCGGTAGATGCCTACCCCGATGATCTGTTTGAGGGTAAAGTAACACAGGTGCGCCTCAGCCCTACCACCGAGAGCAACGTCGTGACATATGAAGTAGTAGTGGCTGCTGCCAACCCCGACCACAAACTGATCCCGGGACTCACAGCCAACCTCACAATATACGTCATACGACAGAAAGACCTCCTGCTACTGCCCGCCCAGGCTTTCCGTTTCGAGCCGACCGACTATCCCGACAATGAAAAGCTGCCCCAACCTACAGGCAATACCGATAATTCTACTTTGGCAAAAGATGAGCGTTATGTATGGGTGGTCAACAGCAATTCACTAGTGCCCACCGTGGTAAAAATCGGCGAAAGCAACGGCATCATGACACAAGTGGTAAGCGGTCTGGCCGATGGAGCCACCGTAGCCACAGGATATTCCGAGCATAACATAGGCGGTGACCACCAGGCACAATCTACTCAACGCAGCCCCTTTGCCCCGACCCCTCCCGGACGTAAGAAATAATCCCTCACCCACCACATCATTGACATCATGAGTGAAAAAAAAGAAATAATACGTGTCGAGAATCTGCGCCGTGAGTTCATGGTCGGAGGCGAGAAAGTCAAGGCCCTCAGGGGCGTCTCCTTCACCATCCACGAAGGAGAGTTTGTCACCATCATGGGCACATCAGGCTCAGGAAAATCGACACTTCTCAATATGCTCGGATGTCTCGATACCCCAACGTCAGGCGAATATTGCCTTGACGGGGTGTCGGTACAGGCCATGAGCAAAAACCAACGGGCCGTCACCCGCAACCGCAAGATAGGATTTGTATTCCAGAACTATAATCTACTACCCAAGACCACCTCGATCGAAAATGTCGAGCTCCCACTGCTCTACAATTCCTCAGTCTCGGCCAAGGAACGCCGCGAGAAAGCGATACAAGCGCTCCAGGCAGTCGGGCTTCATGACCGACTCTATCACAAGAGTAACCAGATGTCGGGCGGACAGCAACAGCGCGTGGCCATAGCCCGTGCGTTGGTCAACGATCCTGTAATCATCCTTGCCGATGAAGCCACAGGAAACCTCGACACGCGCACATCGTTCAGCATCCTGACACTCTTTCAGGAGCTACATCGCCGACAACGCACCATCATATTCGTGACCCACAATCCCGACCTTGCGCTTTACTCATCACGCAACATCGTGTTGCGCGACGGCAAGATTGTATCCGATACTTATAATGACCATCCGGCATCGGCCCGCGAGGTCTATGAATCACTCCCAACCGATAACGACTGATATGAAGTTTGTCAACCTCCTGAAAATAGCCCTTCGCGCACTATCCAACAACAAGTTACGCTGCTTCTTGACCATGCTTGGCATTATCATAGGCGTGGCGTCGGTCATCACTATGCTTGCCATAGGACAGGGATCGAAAAACAGTATCAAGGCTCAAATATCCGAGATGGGTTCCAATATGATCATGATCCATCCCGGCAACATGCAAAGAGGCGGTGTGCGCCAAAGCGCCGACGACATGCAAACCATCAAGATTGAAGATTATGAATCTCTAAGCCGACTTCCTGGTATTGCTGCCATCTCACCATCGGTCAATTCGGGAGGTCAGCTCGTTTACGGCAACAACAACTACCCTTCGTCCATCTATGGTGTCACGCCCGAGTATCTTGAAATACGCAAACTGAAGATTAAGGATGGCACAATATTCAGTGATCAGGACATACGCACCGCTGCCAAAGTGTGTATTCTCGGCAAGACTGTGATAGACAACCTCTTTCCCGACGGACAGGACCCGGTAGGCAAAGTAGTGCGTTTCGGCAAAATCCCCATGACCGTTATCGGGGTGCTCGAATCGAAAGGCACCAACTCAATGGGGCAAGACCAGGATGACGTGGTGCTCGCCCCCTACACCACCGTAATGAAGCGCATACTCGCCATCGATTACCTGCAAGGTATTTTTGCAAGCGCTGTCAATGAGGACAAGACCAATGAGACCATCGATCAGATTACCGAACAGCTCCGTGTCAACCATAAGCTCAAGGATGGTGTCGATGATGATTTCCAGATACGTTCGCAGCAGGAACTCAGCGAAATGATGAACTCGACATCTGACATGATGACCGTACTTTTAGCATGTATTGCCGGGATCTCGCTACTGGTAGGAGGAATCGGTATCATGAACATCATGTATGTCTCAGTGACTGAACGCACACGCGAGATAGGTCTGCGCATGTCAATCGGTGCACGTGGCATCGATATACTCTCGCAATTCCTAATCGAAGCGGTGATCATAAGCGTAACCGGTGGTATCATAGGTATACTGCTCGGAGTCATCGCGTCATGGCTCGTTTCGGTTATCGCTAACTGGCCGGTATATATCCAACTTTATTCGGTAGTACTCTCGTTTGTAGTCTGCACGGTCACAGGTATCTTCTTCGGATGGTATCCGGCCCAGAAAGCATCTAATCTCGACCCCATCGAAGCATTGCGCTACGAATAGCATAAGTACAGACACATTCACGAGAAATCATACAGGCTATAATAAGACGTAGCTGTATAAAACGAGATCCAACGACTTATCACAAGCCATTGGATCTCTTCCTTATTAATATTTGTTCTTATTTTCTAATTTCTCAATTATACTATTTTATTGGCTTATACTCAACGAAGGCTTCCATCGCTTCATAGCTTGCGAGGCCTAAGTTTTGATATAGCTTAGCAGTAGCACGGTTACGTTCCTCGGCACGCTGCCAGAACAGACGGTCATCATCTCCAAGGAAAGGAGCGTTCTCCATCTGCGACTGGTGCTTAAGAATCGAATTACGTTTGAAACGCAACTCCTCGGGGCTTATTGGTACAGCCATCTCAATGTGGTCTATTTCCCACTCGGCCCAGGCACCACGATACATCCACACACGGCATTCCTGCATCCATGTCTCGTGACGCAATTCATAAATAGCAGCAAGCACAGCATCGGTACATACACGGTGCGTTCCGTGAGGGTCGGCCAAGTCTCCGGCTACGAAAATTTGGTGAGGCTTGACATCCTCGATAAGCTTTTTCACAATATTGATATCGCGCTCCGACAGTTCGCCCTTCTTGATTGTACCTGTCTCATAGAATGGCAGGCGCAGGAAGTGGATGTGGTCGGGCTTGACACCGATAAAGTTACAGGCAATGGTAGCCTCGGCTTGACGTATCATAGTCTTGATCTCGCGAATTTCGGGCAGATCAACTTCCCCAGCCTTTTTATTGGCTACGAATTCAGTCAATTCTTTACTGAGTTTCTTATAGCAATCGGTATCAAAACCAAACTCGGGAGCGATCTTGTCAAACATCATGAAGTAACGCATCATGTCCTCGTCACCAACGGCAATGTTACCCGATGTCTCGTAAGCCACATGCACATCGTGATGTTGATCAACAAGACGCTTCAGGGTGCCACCCATAGAGATAACATCATCATCTGGGTGGGGGCTGAAAACGATCACTCTCTTGGGATAGGGAGTCGCACGCTCCGGCCGATAGGTATCATCGGCATTAGGTTTGCCACCAGGCCAACCGGTAATAGTGTGCTGCAACTCATTAAACACCTTGATATTGACATTATAGGCCGAACCATACAGAGCTACGAGCTCGCCGAGTCCATTTTCCTTATAATCTTTATCGGTAAGTTTCAGAATCGGTTTGCTTATAGACTGGCTCAACCACACGATAGCACGACGTATCAATTTATCGGTCCATTCACATGAAGTCACCTTCCAGGGCTTGCTCAGACGGGTCAACGCTTCGGCTGCCGACAAGTCAAGCGCTATGCGGGCATGGTTATGGAGCTGAAGAAACGAAGCCGGCACAGCATCGGTCACCGGGCCCTCAATAGCCTGAGCAACAACTTTAGAGCGATTTTCACCCCATGCCATGCTCATGACGCGGCTCGACTTCATGATATCACCAACGCCCAATGTTATTGCCGATGTCGGGAAATCGTCAACGCCATAATCCTTGGCAAGCGACTGACGCACTTCACCACTGAGCAATATCAACCGGCAAGTACTTGTCGATAGCGATCCCGGCTCGTTGAAACCAAGAGCCCCCATCGGACCTATCTCGCAAATCGTAAGATCCAAGCCCCCTTCGGCTTCTATCTTTGCATTATATTCGCGACAATATTCATACATATCATCCTTTGTAACTGCCGGATTGAAAGTGTGAACATTCTCGGTTTTGATATCAATATGATTCAGCAACACCTGTTTCAACCTTTCGAATGTGCTTGGTCCATCGGGAATGAGTGGGAAGAATTCGTTAAGGTTAAAAACCACAACATTTTCAAACGACACCTTTCCCTGCTTGTACATTTCAATCAGGGCCGCATATACCGAATGGGTGGAGCGTCCGGCACCAAGGGCGATTACACACTTGCCATGTTCGGCCACGCTTTTCTCAATACGCTCCACGATATGGCGAGCAAGATATTCGCTTCCTTCAACAGGTGTTTCAAAGATTCGGGTGTAAGTCTTTTCTTCACGGGTAAGTGCTGCAATCTCTAACTCCCCAACCGGGGCATAATACTTGCTGGGGATATTCTCCAGCTTAATTTGTGAACTTAAGTTAGTTTTCATTTGATAAATACGATTCTACGACACAAAAGTATAAAAAATACAGAAACTAATAATACAAATCATCCTGAAATTTCTCGCCATTTAATAAATTTTATTCAAAACTATAACAATCCTATCCTAAAAAGATTTTTACTTTTCAACTATAATGTGTAAATTTGCCGTTAAACATACTATTGTATATGGAAAAATATATCGTTTCGGCACGAAAGTACCGCCCGTCTACGTTTGCCAGTGTGGTTGGCCAGACGGCGCTAACTTCGACGCTTAAAAACGCCATAGCCACCGACAAACTGGCCCACGCCTACCTGTTTTGTGGCTCCCGTGGTGTAGGCAAGACATCGTGTGCCCGCATCTTTGCAAAAACCATCAACTGCACAAACCGCACGGCCGATGGCGACCCCTGCAACGAGTGCGACTCTTGCCGCGCTTTCAACGCAGGCAGCTCTCTCAATATTGTCGAGCTCGACGCCGCTTCCAACAACAGCGTCGATGACATCAGAGCGCTCGTTGACCAAGTTCAGGTTGCACCTACCAACGGTCGATACCGCGTCTTTATCATCGATGAGGTCCACATGCTCTCATCTTCGGCTTTCAACGCCTTCCTCAAAACACTTGAGGAACCGCCAAGTTATGTAGTGTTCATTCTCGCCACCACCGAGAAACACAAAATAATTCCAACAATCCTGTCCCGTTGCCAAATATTTGATTTCAACCGAATAACGATCAACGACATGGTGAACCACCTGGAATATGTCGCCAACAACGAGGGGATCAAAGCCGAGCGATCGGCTCTCGGGGTGATTGCATCGAAAGCCGATGGCGCCATGCGCGATGCACTGTCAATTTTCGACCAGGTTGCAGCATCTTCACGCGGTGAGATCACATACCGCAGCGCCATCGAGAACCTGAACGTGCTCGATGCGGCCTACTTCAGCCGCCTTGTCGACAGTTTTATCGAATGCGACGTGCCGACTGCCTTACTGACTTACAAGGAGATTCGCGACCACGGCTTCGACTCCCATGCCTTTATAAATGGCCTTGCCGCCTACATTCGCGACTTGATGGTAACCCGTGAAGAATCTACCCGATCACTCGTCGACACCGATGAAGCAACTCTGAAACTTATGTCGGAACAAGCATCAAAATGCACGCCGACGTTTTTGTATCAAGCAATGAGTCTCTGCAACGATGCCGATCTAAACTACCGCCAGGCAACTGCCAAAACATTCCTCGTCGAGCTTCTGCTCATCAAACTGTGCCAACTACTCAGCCCCTCCCCCATCTTTAGTGGCGACGGAGAGGGGCAGTTGAAACCTATAATGTCGGAGACATCAACCGGAGCCGACATGACCGCCACGACAACTGCTGCCAACAAGCCGGCATCTACCCCGATGACCGCGCCCAATGTAGCCCGAGAGCCGAGGCCCGGTGTCCCGGCCCCAGATATTTCCAGGCCACGCCCTACACGCAGGCCTATACTCCACACAGTGAGCATCATTGGCAACCGTTCTTCCCAACAACAGCAGGAAGCAACCCCACAGATTGTAAATGCCCCCCCCCTGCGCGAATCACCCTACACCTTAGAACAACTTATCAAAGCGTGGAACGAATATCGCGATCTTGACCTTACAAAACGTATCGTCTACAACACTATGCGCGCCAGCAAGCCGGTTGAGAACCCCGACAAGAAGCACTGCTACACTGTCACCATTGAGATCGAGACACAACGCGAAAAGCTCGAGGAGGAGATGCCCAACCTTCTGAAGTTCATCCACGATAAATTATCTAACGATCATATTACATTTGAATTAGAACTCAACGACGGGCCCTCAAGTCCATCAACCTGGAGCGAACGCGAGATAATAGCACATCTCTCAGAAGAGAACCCCAATTTCAAAAAGTTTGTACAGGCTCTTAAACTATCGTTGACCTGAATATGTTTATGAGTATGTTGACAATAATATCAACAGGAAAAAGACAATTTACTATAAACCCTTTGAAACTATTTACTTATGGGAAAATTCATTTCTGATTTCAAAGCATTTGCCATGAAAGGCAATGTAATCGACATGGCAGTCGGTGTTATCATAGGCGGTGCATTTGGTAAAATCGTAACCTCGCTTGTCAACGACATCCTCATGCCCGTTATATCGCTTGTAACCGGCGGAGACGGCTACAAGAACCTAAAATACGTCATCACTCCCGAAGTCAAGGATGGCAGTACGGTTATAACTCAGGAAGTCGCTGTAAACTATGGCATGTTCATCCAGAACATTGTCGACTTTCTCATCATTGCTTTCAGTATTTTCGTCGCCCTTCGCATCATTATGAAATTCAAAAAGAAAGAAGAAGAAGCTCCCGCCCCGGCTCCGGCGCCTTCAAAGGAAGAAGTGCTTTTGACCGAAATACGTGACCTGCTTAAGCAAAAACAACAATAACCCCACCTCCTTAACAACGTGCATCCTATATACCTGATAGGCTACATGGGCTGCGGCAAGACCACATTAGGCCGTGCCGTAGCCAGTGCTGCCTCCATGCAGTTCATCGATCTTGATGAACTTATTGAGAGAGAATCGGGCATGACAATCAGGGAGATCTTCAACGCCCACGGCGAGCCTTACTTTCGTCAGCTCGAACGTGAGACATTAGAGCAGGTATCGAAACTCGATGATGTAATCATAGCTACCGGCGGAGGCACTCCTTGTCAAACCAAACTGATGGACTTGATGCTCGCCACCGGCACCCCGGTATTTCTCGAAGCATCAATCGAATGCCTGCATTCACGCCTGCTCCAAGGCCGATCGGCTCGCCCTCTGATCGCTTCGCTATCTGACGACGAGTTATTGACATTCATTGCCAACGCCCTCGATCAACGCAAGCCCCACTACACGCGTGCCGCAGCACGATTTGACTCTTCTCGGCTGGAAGATGCCAAACAGATAGCCGAATCGACCCAACGATTTATAAAACAATTCATTGTCCAATGACCGACAACCTCTGTACTCCTTTCGAACAACCGGCCGATGTCACGACCTGCCGCCGCCGGCTTACCATAGGCCTGCCAAGAAGCACCCAACCGGCCGAACGCCGCTTCCCATTGACTCCCGAAGCAGTTAATATTCTCGTAGAACAAGGGTTTACCGTTAAAATAGAACAAAACGCCGCCGATGCCATACACTACACCGACAACCGGTACTCACGCTGTGGAGCGGCGATAGTTGATCGCATCTCGACTCTAAAATGTGACCTTGTGATACACTTGTCACCATTGTCGGTTGCCGATGTCAACAACATGAAACGTGGAGCTATGTTGCTCACACTGCTACACACCTCGTCGGTCATATCCAAAGCTCAGGTTGACGCCTTGATTCATCACGGCATAATCACTATAGCTCTCGACCTGATTAAAGAGCAACAAGGGCACTTCCCGTTTGCCGATATCCTATCAGAGATCGATGGCCGTGCTGCCGTGGCTATTGCATCCTCCCTGCTCGCCGACCCTATAAGAGGGAAAGGCATACTCCTCGGTGGGGTGGCCGGCATTGTACCGTGTGAGGTTATGATACTCGGCAGTGGCTTGGCCGCACGTGCCGCAGCCATGTCGGCCATCGGTCTTGGGGCACAGGTCAGGATGTTTGACAACGACACCTACTCACTGAGATCGGCATTGGCCGCTATAGGGCCAGGCATTGCAGCATCGGTTCCGCATCCCCACGTGGTCGACAACGCCCTACGCAGTGCCGACATTGTTATTGCCACAACTATGTCAGATCCACCTGCCATAGACAGCGACCGCGTCCAACTTATGAAACAGGGTGTAATCACATTCGATATTTCGGCCTCCAACGGTGCTGTCTTCCCATCCATGCCTACTGTCGACCTTGCGGTCGCACGTAGCTGCGATAATTCTATTGATGGATACAGGGTGTGCTACATCAACGCCGGTAGCGCTGTACCGCGCACTGCTGCAATGGCCTTAAGCAACTCTTTGGTAACAATGCTTCGCGATGTTGTTACATGTGAAGGAATGAACAATGCCGTTAAACTTACTCCCGGACTGCAAGGAGCAACCCTAACTTTCGGTGGCCACGCCGTTCACCCCGAGATAGCCCGCATTGCCCGATGCCGTCCAACCGATTTAGCCCTCTTTCTCCAACTATCATGAACCAAGCTAAAAAGAAATACTATGTCGTGTGGGCCGGATGGGACACAGGCGTGTTTGACAGTTGGGAAGAGTGCCAGCAGCAAACCAACGGTTTTCCGGGCGCACGTTTCAAAAGTTTCAACACTCAGGAAGCCGCGGTGAACGCCTACCGCGGTGACCCGAGCGAATATATCGGTGTAATAAGAAAAATATTCACCCACCCGGCCTCTCCGGTCAATTACGATGCGATTCCTGAGATTAGAAAAGATGCCATCGCAGTCGACGGTGCATGTGCAAAAAATCCCGGCCCAATGGAATACCGATGCGTCAGAGTAGCAACCGGCGAAGAACTGTTCCACATGGGGCCACTGGCCGATGGCACCAACAACATAGGCGAGTACTTAGCGCTGGTACACGCCCTCGCATTACTCGACAAACATGGCGACCATCTCACTCCAATCTATAGCGATAGCCGCACGGCTCTCTCATGGCTCAAACGCCGGGGGCACAAAACGACTCTGTCACACACCCCCAACAACGCCCGCATCTTCGAACTGCTCTCACGCGCCGATGCATGGGTACAATCCCACGAGATACTTAACCCAATACTGAAATGGGACACCGACAACTGGGGAGAAATACCTGCCGACTTCGGCCGTAAATAACATAATCAACATGGTTACAGGACGTTTCGCTCCATCTCCATCGGGACGCATGCATCTCGGCAACATCTATGCAGCCGTGATGTCATGGCTGTCGGTAAAACGCCGCGGAGGGCGCTGGATTTTAAGAATCGAAGACCTTGACCCACAGCGATCGAAAAAGGCTCACGCTGAGATGATCGAGGATGACCTTCACTGGCTGGGACTCGACTGGGACGAGGGCGGTCTGGAGAACAAAGGCTCACATGGGCCATATCTCCAGAGCCAGCGCCACGACCTATATCAACATTATCTCGACCGTCTTATTGCAACAGGCTACACCTACAAATGCAGGTGCACAAGAGCCGACATCATGACCACACAGGCGCCACATCAGTCCGATGGCCGTGTGATATATGCCGGCACCTGTCGACCATCGGTTTTACCGTGTCCAACATTCGACAGCCACGCCCCGGGAGCCGTAAGACTTTACGTACCCGACAGCGATATATGCTTCAACGACCTCATCGCCGGACCACAAATTTACAATCTTGCCCGCGATTGTGGCGATTTCATTCTGTGTCGGGCCGATGGCGCTTGGTCCTATCAGCTCGCAGTAGTTGTCGACGACGCCCTTATGGGCATAACCGAGGTTATGCGTGGAAACGACCTGCTGCTCTCGGCCGCACAACAAATCTATCTCTATCGACTGCTTGGCTTCACACCTCCACTTTTTGCCCACCTTCCATTACTCACCAACGAACTTGGGCAACGTCTCAGCAAACGCGACAATAGCCTAAGTATGGAATCACTGAGACGCGACCACACCCCCGAGCAAGTACTCGGACTTGTAGCTCATGCAGCCCGGCTCACCGACTCAACCTCACCGGTAAGTCTCAACGAACTTCTTTCCATCCCGTCAACGCTATTCCCCCGGTAACCGACCATTCAATAAATAACCGACCCGATAGTCACGCCCTTTACAGGCTCACTACCGGGTCAGTTATTATACTAACTGATACTATTTCGCAGGCTGCGCCGCAAGAATAAATCTTAAATCCTATAATATATTCATATTAGGGTGTTAAATTAACGACGGTTCTTTTTCTGCTGCTCGCGAAGCGCTGCCTGCTGACGACGCTGAGCCTCTTCAAGACGTGCCATGAAGCCACTCTTTTTTCGTGGTTTGGCAGCGTTGGCCATCATGCGCTCCCTAACTTTTTTCTCGTTAACAAAACGACGGAAGATATAGGTTTGGATGATTGTGATCAACAACGAAAGGAAATAGTAGTAACTCAAACCGGCAGCATACTGGTTGAAGAACACCAAGAACATAACAGGCATAAGATACATCATCCATTTCATTCCCGGCATCGATGACTGGGAAGGCTGGTTTTGCATATTGATGCGGGTATACAGAATGTTGGTAACTGTCATCAACAAGCAGAACAGACTCACATGGTTACCATACATAGGAATGGTAAACGGCAATGTGAATATCACATCGGGAGCCGCCAAGTCCTGTGCCCACAGGAACTGCTGACCACGAAGCTCGATACACGATGGGAAGAACTTGAACATTGCAAAAAGGATAGGCATCTGCAACAACATAGGCAAACATCCCGACATGGGGCTTGCACCGGCCTTCGAGTAGAGAGCCATTGTTTTTTGCTGACGAGTCATCGCGTTCTCCTGTCCGGGGTACTTATCGTTTATCTCCTTGATCTCAGGAGCTAACACTCTCATGCGTGCCTGAGACATATAACTCTTATAGGTGAACGGGAAAAGTATTATCTTAATGAAAATAGTGAGTATCAAAATTATGATACCATAGTTGCCGATGAAGTTACTCAGGAAAGTAAATACCGGTATTATAATGATTGTATTGATCCAGCGGAAGAGAGCCCAGCCGAGAGGAATCACCCGGTTAAGCTGCAGGTCGGTATCGGGCGATATCTCATCATCAACCTTATTGAGCAATGGATAAAGGTTAGGACCTATGTAAATATCGAGCGACACAGGATTGGCCGACAAGGTCGAATAGTCAAGAGTAGCACGCGCCGACATGTCTTTCAAGTATAGTGGATCATTATTGTCGGCAAGTTCACGCTGCTCAACATGAGCGGTATTGAACGGCTCGTGGGGAACAACAATAGTCGAGAAGAACTGATTCTTGAATGCGATCCACTGCACACGCTGATCAAGATCTTTTTTGCCATGCTTCATTCCCAGATCATCAGGTTTCTCACCCGATTCCTTGTAATAAACAGCACTGTTCTGCTGCTCAAATGTGCGGCCACGCTCATTACGGCCAAGACGCTGACTCCACACAAAAGCTGTGGTAGCGGTTGATGGGGGCAGTATCTTGTCGATATTCTCCTGAACTACATCAAGCTTAACGACATAGCTATCATCTTCAAGAGTATAACGCAAGCCCCAGGTGGCACCGTTGCCCAGATCGAGCTTCATCAACACCGATGAGCTGCTCTCAATAACAGGTGTGAAATAAAGATCTTTGGTTTCCAGGCGTTGCAACCCGGTGTTGAGTTCAAACGAATAATAGTCCTTGAAAATAGGTTGGATAATCTCAACTTGGGTAGTGTCAATAACACCTTCGCTGTTTGGGAAATATGTAGCATATTTCTTGTCGAGGAGTTTGGCATTGTTGATGTATCCGCCACGGGTCGAAACATTAAGTTCCAACACACTGTTTTTCAAACTCACGACAGTATCGGTCCCGGCAAGGTAACGAGCAAACGTCTGGTACTTGGCGGCATTGGTTATAGCACCGCGAAGTGAACTTACAGCAGCTTGTCGCTGTTGAATCGACAACGAGTCGGGAAACTGTGAAGTAACAACAGCGTTATAGTCAACAAGTGTACCCATGGCATCAACCGTTCCTGAGACAACGCCATCACGGTTGACCAATGCAACGCCGGTTGTATTATATGTATAGGCCGAGGCATCGTCATTTGCCACACCAACCGCAACAATCGTATTGGCAATATTGGCAATTTCATCGGGACGGATACTATCAAGCAAAGTGGCACGCTCGGCAGCCTCCTCAGCCGCCCGGCGCTGACGCTCTACCTGTTCCTGACGTTGTTCCTCAGTGAGATTTTGATTTTTAGGTTTTTGCAGATACATGAAGCCGAAGATGACACCTGCCATCAACAGCATTCCTATAAGTGTATTTTTATCCATTTAAAAAATTTATAATGATGATTTATTCTTTACTGTTTTGAGTGTTTATAATTTATCGCGGCATTTACGAAATCGACAAACAAAGGATTAGGATGCAACACCGTGCTCGAATACTCGGGATGGTATTGTGTACCTACAAACCAGCGCTTGCCCGGCATCTCCACTACCTCGACAAGATGAGTGGCGGGATTCTCGCCAACACACATCATACCGGCTTGTTCAAACTGCTCGCGATAATCACTGTTAAACTCAAACCTATGACGATGGCGCTCTTTAACCAGTGTCTTTCCATAAGCTCCCGCCACTGTCGAGCCGGGGTTCAATTCACAGTCGTAGGCTCCGAGTCTCATCGTGCCGCCAAGATTGCTGATTCCCTTTTGCTCCTCCATCAGGTCTATCACCTTATAGGGAGTTGTGGTATCCATCTCGGTACTGTTGGCATTTTCTAATCCAAGTACATTGCGTGCAAACTCTATAACCATACACTGCATTCCCAGACATATACCAAACGTAGGCACATCATTTTCACGGCACCATTTCAAAGCGTCAAACTTACCTTGTATTCCGCGCTGGCCAAAACCCGGAGCGATGATCACTCCATCAAGCGGCGAGAGCAACTCGTTGACGTTGTCTGAATTCAGCTTCTCAGAGTGTATGAAAGTAATCTTCAGTTTATGGTCATTATAGGCCGAAGCCTGCAACAAAGCCTCATTGATCGATTTATAGGCATCGGGCAATTCAACATATTTTCCTACAATACCTATGTTGACCGTCTCGCTCGCTGTCTTCAATTTATCAAGGAAGTGAATCCAAGCCTTCATGTCGGGTTCCCCTTCCACGGGCACTCCGGTTTTGCGCAAGACCAGTTCATCGAGATGCTGTGCATGCATATTCAACGGCACCTGATATATCGTAGGCACATCAATTGACTGTATGACAGCATCGGGAGAGACGTTACAGAACAACGCTATTTTACGGCGCATCTCGGGAGAGATTTCATGCTCGGTGCGCAGTATCAGGATATCGGGCTGAATACCAACCTCCTGCAATTGCTTTACCGAGTGCTGTGTAGGCTTCGTTTTAAGCTCCTTGGCAGCAGCTATATAAGGGACATAGGTAAGATGCACACACAGGCAGTTATCGCCAAGTTCCCAGCGTAGCTGACGCACACTCTCGATGAACGGTAACGACTCGATGTCGCCTACCGTACCACCTATCTCGGTAATGATGAAGTCAAAATTTCCGGTATTGCCGAGGGCTTTTACATTGCGCTTTATCTCATCGGTAATATGTGGGACAATCTGCACTGTTTTACCCAAATAGTCACCGCGGCGCTCCTTGTCGATCACGCTCTGATAAATGCGGCCGGTAGTAACATTGTTGGCCTTCGTTGTCTGAATATCGGTAAAACGCTCATAGTGGCCTAAATCGAGGTCGGCCTCGTGGCCATCGACAGTGACATAACACTCGCCATGTTCGTAGGGATTCAATGTACCGGGATCGATATTGATGTAAGGGTCAAACTTCTGGATGGTTACGCGATAACCACGGGCCTTCAACAGGCATGCAAGCGATGAAGAAATAATACCTTTACCCAACGACGAAACAACGCCTCCGGTCACAAAAATGTATTTTGTTTCCACTGTCAATTTATAAGGTTAAAATTCAACAAAAAAGTCGGCACAAAGGTACTAAAAAAATCCTATAATTCGGAGTATGTTTGAATTTAACACACACAGAAAATAATTATATTAACGAATGAGTGATTATATGAATATGTTTCGGAAGTCATCTTGACTTATTTTGAACATACAAAATACAATAAGGAGTGTTAAGTGT
>CANOKG010000019.1 GCA_947566655.1 uncultured Muribaculaceae bacterium
ACTTACCGACCAGCCACAGTCTGCCTCTGCGACAAGGTCAGCACCCTCACCATTTATCATGGCAACGATAGGCTTACCTGAGGCCATATACGCCTGTAATTTGGCCGGAACAGTCAAAGCGAATATAGGAACATCCTTTAAAGCCAACAAAAGCACATCAGCCTGTTCAAAGAATGCTGGCATACATTCTATCGGGAACCGGCCAAACGTATAAAGGTTGGTCAAACCCAATCGTTTGATTTCTTCATCAACATACTGTTTGCGACGTCCATCACCTACTAAAATAATATTTACATTAGTATTTTTCAACAAATTGGCTGCTTCAACAATATGCGGCATATCTTGTGCATCGCCAATATTGCCGGCAAAAAGCACATTGAATCCTTTAGGCAATCCAGGAACCGCATCACTAATACTCTTTTCAGCTTTAACATCGTTCCAATTCGGGAAATATCGCAGTTTCTTATCAAAATCTCCCATTTTGCTTATCGATCGCTTAAAGCCTTTCGAACTAAGCATTATCGTATCAGAATTACGATAGATCCACTTCGTCAACTTTCTAAAAAATCCAAGAACGGCACCATTTTTCATGCCACCTGCCGCTTCCAAGCTTTCAGGCCATAAATCCAGTACCCAAAAGTGCATAGGCACACGCTGCAATTTTTTCACAATTACAGCGGGTATACCTACCATGACGGGCGAAGTTTCATGAACCAGAACTGTGTCATACGAGCCAAACAATCCAAGCCATATTCCCTTGAGAGTAGAGAACAGAGTATAGGACATATAATTTAACCCTAACCAAATAGCCGAACCACTATGGCGTGGAATAACCAACGTTCTATAGATTTTTACGCCATTGATGACTTCCCGTTGTTTACGAAAGATGCCATACCCTTTATAATAATGCCCCTGAGGATAATCAGGTATAGGAGTCAATACCGTTACCTTATGTCCACGTTTTACCAATTCAAAGGCCATGTCATTGGCTTTGAATCCTTCGGGATAGAAATGGGATGTCACAAGGAGAATTTTCATGATTTCCGGGATCGACTTTTAAGATTAGAATTTACGCCACACCATCTTGTTGACTACACCGGTATAAGATTGTATCAGCTTAACAATCTTATCTGAAACATTTTCATCAACATAGTTAGGTACAGGGAGTCCGAGATGACCGTTGCGGTTCATCTCTACCGCTACATCCACAGCCTGAAGGAGCGAAGCTTCATCAATACCGGCAAGTATGAAATCCCCCTTGTCGAGAGCTTCGGGGCGTTCGGTTGAAGTACGTATACATACAGCAGCAATCGGCTTACCGATCGAGAGGAAGAAAGATGACTCTTCGGGAAGCGTACCCGAGTCTGATACGACGGCAAATGAGTTCATCTGCAAGTTATTGTAGTCATGAAATCCGAGCGGTTCATGAGCTATAACGCGAGAATCGAGTTTGAAGCCACTCTGTTCAAGACGTTTACGGCTACGTGGATGGCAACTGTACAATATAGGCATATTGTATTTCTCGGCCATAGCGTTTATAGCATTGAACAGTGACAGGAAATTCTTCTCTGTATCTATATTTTCCTCACGGTGAGCCGACAACAATATGTACTTCCCTTTTTCGAGTCCGAGGCGGGTCAATATATCACTCTTTTCGATATCAGGTAAATTATTATGCAATACCTCAGCCATCGGTGATCCGCTCACATAAGTGCGCTGGGGAGCAACATTTGTTGCATTAAGATAACGCCGTGCATGCTCGCTATAGCAAATATTTACATCACTGATGATGTCAACTATGCGACGGTTTGTCTCCTCGGGAAGACATTCGTCGAAGCAGCGGTTTCCGGCCTCCATGTGGAAGATCGGGATATGGAGACGCTTTGCGCCGATGACGCTCAGGCACGAGTTGGTATCACCGAGCACAAGTACAGCATCGGGCTTGGTAGCTACCATTAATTGATATGATGAGGCAATAATATTACCCATCGTTTCCCCAAGATCTTTACCAACAGCATCCATATACACCTCAGGATCGGCTAATTTAAGATCCTTGAAGAATACACCGTTCAAGTTATAGTCATAGTTTTGACCGGTATGAGCCAAAATGACATCAAAATATTGACGGCATTTATTGATAACCGCAGCCAAACGTATAATCTCAGGACGTGTTCCTACGATAATAAGCAGTTTGAGCCGTCCGTCATTTTTAAAAGAGCAATTTTCCATATTTTTTGTAAAATTATACGGGTTCAAAGAATGTATCGGGGTGATCTGGATCGAAAGGTTCGTTACACCATATAAGTGTAACAAGGTCCTGTGTATCACTAAGATTTATTATATTGTGAGTATAACCCGGAATAGTCTCTACAACTTGAATCTTATCCCCACTCACCTCGAAGTTAATTACCTCGTCCGAGTCAATACGGCGTTGTTGAATTAGTCCATGACCGCTTACAACCACAAATTTTTCAATTTTTGTATGATGCCAATGTTGCCCTTTGGTAATACCAGGCTTGGAAATATTTACAGAGAACTGCCCTCGGTCGGCCGACCTGATAATCTCGGTAAACGATCCTCGATCATCGCAGTTCATTTTAAGATCATAGGCCATCTTCGCCTTAGGCAGGTAGCTCAGATAGGTGGCATATAGCTTCTTCTCAAAACAACCGACGGCAAGATATGGGATATCAAGCTTACCGGGCATCTCCTTGAAACGGTCGAGCATCTCGACAATTTCGCCCAAAGTTACCTTGTGAGTGTCCTGTACCATACAATATCGGCCGTTATCAGTTTCAACGGCTTCTACTCCATCAAACTCACAGCGATGTTCCTTGCCCTGCAAAGCTCCGATCATTTCCTCAACAAGATCATCAATGTACAAGAGCTCGAGTTCGACTGAGGGGTCATTGACCTGTATGGGCAACCCGTTGGCTATGTTGTTACAGAATGTAGTAACGGCCGAGTTATAGTTTGGCCGACACCATTTACCGAAGAGGTTAGGGAAACGGTAAACAAGAACCTTTGCTCCTGTCTCTTTAGAGTAATCAAAAAACAGTTCCTCACCCGCTTTTTTACTCTCTCCATAGGGATGTCCCGCATAACGTCCTATCAATGTAGCCTGAATAGAGCTTGAAAGCATTACAGGACATTTGTTTCCATACTTTTTTAAGGTATCAAGTAAAGTAGAGGCAAAGCCAAAATTCCCCTTTTTGAAATCCTCGGGATTCTCCGGACGATTGACACCTGCGAGATTAAAAACAAAGTCGGCCTTTTGGCAATAATCTTCGAGTTGAGATAAGGTAGAATCGATATCATACTCAAACAGATTGTCAACCGTCACAGGGTAATTTCGGGCTTTACCTTCTTTTATATTCTTAAGTTGTGCACAAAGATTTCGACCTACAAAACCTTTGGCTCCTGTAACTAATATATTCATTTACTATAGTGAAGAATCAATAGTGAACAGTGAATAGTAAACAATTATTAATTATTCACTATTCATTATTCGTTATCCTATAATTGTTAACACATCATCGGGACTCAACGGGGCATAAGCGCCATCCTTGGCCTCAAAAATCACAGTACCTTCTTTTAATGAGACAGTATTGTGCCACTGACCTTTAGGCACTACTACACCTACATTTTCGCCCCCTGCCTCAACGATCCACGACCCGGTTAAATTACCATTATCATCATAGAACCGTTGCTCAATCATCCCTCGCACAACCACAACAACTTCGGTAGTCTCTGTGTGGCGGTGAATTGGGAGTTGAGTTCCGGGCTCGAGAGCATTAAGCATACGCTGTGAATTATCATCGACCGTAGTTCGCATGTCGCGATTCATGCGGAGTCGTGGAGACACACGAGCTTCGGCCGATAATTCATCAAGCAAAAATTGAGAAAGTAACATGTTTAAAAGTAAATAGTGAATAATTAATAGTGAACAATGAATAATGGTTATATTTGCAATAAAAAGCTATGTACCAAAAATCTGATGGCATTCTTATTGTAAAAAGCAAAGCATTCGCAATTAGAATTGTTAAGCCATATAAGTATCTGCTCAATAGTAAGAGTGAGTATGTTTTGTCGAAACAACTTCTTCGGTCAGGAACCTCAATCGGAGCAAATATAAGCGAATCTACCTATGCTCAATCTCCGGCCGATTTCATAACGAAACTCCATATTGCTTTAAAAGAAGCATCTGAAAGTGAATATTGGATTGAGCTTCTTGCTGATACTGAATATCTCACTGAAGAAATGAAAAAGTCGCTATTGAACGATTGTCACGAACTCATTCGTCTATTGATTTCAAGCATCAAAACGACCAAGAAGAGAATGAACAACAAACAGTGAACAATTATTCATCATTTACTCTCAAATATAGATTATTCACTATTCATTATTCGTTATTAACTAATAAATCACTCGCTCCGTATTTCGCGCTTGGCGACTGATTCGATGAGCCCGAGATCTGCCTGTATGAATCGCAGGCGCATCAGCTGTTCCTTCATTCCCTCAACATCAAGACGACGGGTGTTGTGGCTGTGATAATCCTCGATCTTGCTTATCTCTTCGTTACCCTCGGTAAAGAACTTGTCATAATTGAGATCGCGGGTATCACAGGGAATACGGTAATAATTACCCATGTCGATAGCCTTAGCCATCTCCTCACGGGTAACCAATGTCTCGTAGAGTTTCTCTCCGTGACGTGTTCCGATAACCTTAACCTCTGTCTCGCCATATTTAGGATCAACCTTAGCATAAATCTGCTTCAATGCTTCGGCAAGAGTACTCAATGTTGCAGCCGGAGCCTTCTGTACAAACAAGTCTCCATTGTGTCCATGTGTGAATGCATATACAACCAAATCAACTGCATCGTCAAGAGTCATCATGAAGCGAGTCATCTCAGGATCGGTAATGGTAATAGGCTTGCCATCCATCATCTGTTCCACCCACAAAGGTATCACAGAGCCACGGCTTGCCATAACGTTACCGTAACGTGTGCAACATATAGTGGTAGCAGCACCCTCGCCGAGTTCACGCCCCTTAGCTATGGCAACTTTTTCCATCAAAGCCTTGGATATACCCATCGCATTAATAGGATAAGCTGCTTTGTCGGTCGACAACACAACCACATTCTTTACACCATGTTCAACTGCCGACAACAACACGTTGTTAGTTCCCTCAACATTAGTGCGGGTAGCCTCCATTGGGAAGAACTCGCAGCTCGGAACCTGCTTCAAAGCCGCAGCCGAGAAAACATAGTCAACACCACGCATTGCGATATCGACCGACTGTTTGTTACGCACGTCTCCAATAAAGAACTTCACTTTAGGATTTTGCAGATGGTGACGCATGTCATCCTGCTTCTTCTCGTCGCGCGACAAAATACGAATTTCTTTGATATCAGAGTCGAGGAAACGGCGCAAAACCGCGTTTCCAAACGACCCGGTGCCTCCTGTGATCAGGAGGACTTTGTCCTTGAAAACTGACATAAAAAACAATGAATTATTCGAGCCGTGAAGCTCAGTGTTTATGAATAGCACGCCGGGAAGCGTGCAATTGTTAGGCAAAATTATGTAGGGACGCACGGCTCGTGCGCTCACTGTATATATTACTGATGCTAACGTTATTAGCCATCAAAATAGATAGTCAGAAACCGGCGTGAGGGAGCGCCTTTTCCCTGTCACATTAAAGCGCCCAAAGGTAGTCTCTTAATTTTTTGCATACTCGTTGTCTAAAGTCCATAGTAACTTTGGCATTAAATCAATTAAACACTTAACTATGAAAATCACACTTTCCGCAAAATTCATTGACTCTTTGATGAGTCTGCCTTTTGAACAACAGCATGTTGTTCTCATTTCTTGTAAAGAACTTATGGAGCTGGACAACGAGGGCATCGAGGCTTACGAGCCGGCAGCCGACGCGCCCGAGCTGGTGCATGAGATTCATGCAAATATGAACAAGCGAGTCTTGGCCGCACGCCGTCGCGAACAACGTCGTTGCGAAACCACCGCCGTAGCATTCACCGCCGCGCCCGTGGTCGACGAAGAGTCTAAATCGGGAACAAGCCATTTCGAGAAATTCAAAGAAGCAGCCAAAGCTATCAGCGAAAACGCTGAGCAGCTCTCAGCCAGCGAGCGTGCCGAGGTCAAAACCATCGCCCGGTCCTTGATAGAAGTGATCGACACCCTACGAACCAAACCAGCAGTCACCGAAAGCAAGCCCGTCACAAAACCGAACAAGCCCCATCCTCGGTGTAGCCACAGTTCTAAAACCAAGAAAGTTCCAATAAATCATTTTCTGAAGCGATAGCTCGCGATGATGGAGAGACATAAGGACAGAAACACAGAAGGTACAAAAAAGGAGTGGTCGAACTCATCGCGATAGCAATGATTTGTATAGATCAATATATTTATTGAACTGTGTAAATTTATTGAAATTTTCCTCAGCCCGTATACGGCAATCCTCAGCACTGAATACTACTTTTCGATCCATCACCTGCATTATTGCATCAGCCAAAGCATTTACATTTCCCTTTTCAACAACCAATCCGGTTTTATCATCAATCGCCTCTGGACTTCCACCGGTACGGTAAGTAATAACGGGAGTGCCGCAAGCCAATGCCTCGAGATTTGTGGTTGGGAAGTTATCTTCAAGTGTTGGATTAATAAACAAGTCAGCCATGGAGTAAAGGTCAACAAGTTGCCCTACATTTTCTGTTCGCCTAATACCTGTAATACCAGCCGGGAGTGTCGATATTTGATCTTGTGACAATCCTACAAGAATAATCAAATAATTATTGGGCAGGAGCTTTCGTAAGCTAATAAATTCATCAAGCCCCTTACGTTTATCCCAAACGCTGGCCACTCCGAGTAATACCTTTTTACTATCATCTCTTTGAGCTATGACTTTAGGTTTGAATGTATCCAAATCAATACCATTGTGAATGGTATCTGCAGGATAATTACCTAAAAACGACTGCTTCAGTTCATCTCTCAACCAATTGGAAACAGGGACGAAAGTAATATTTAAATCGCCTAAAAAATTTTTCTTTTTTAAGGCATAATTCTTGGTACTCCTATTCATCAAAAGCGAAGATGGATAACTCTTGGTTTGAGGACAATTATGACATCCTGTTTTCCATTTATCACACTTGGCAAAATCATAGTATGCACAGTGTCCTGTATAAGACCAGCAATCGTGCAATGTCCATACTATTGGCGCACCATAACTCTTAAGGAAATCAAACAATATCGGGTAATTCAGATAATATCCATGTATATTGTGAAGATGGATAATGTCGGGCGAAAATTCTTTGATATCATCCACCAGCCTACGAGTTGCCGATTTAGATGCAAGACCATGGTTATCAAAAAAGCGCGATTGCAATCCATGAAATCGCATATCCCAATCACTTCCTACTCGAATAAGATCCGACTTACTCTTTGGGGTCCCACGCCCATAAGCAATTGTCGATTTCCATCCATTATTCACGGCAACCTGCCCAATACCTTCGGCAATAGTGCCGGTCGACCCCCAGTTGGCCGTTACATTAAGTTGCAGTAGTTTTTTCGACATTTATTACCTTGTTTAGATTGGTAATCACAATTATTTAATAATAAATCTATCGAATTATAGTAACGAAGCTACTTACAGCATCGTTTGCTTTAATCGTCGCATTATATTAAATAGTTAATTCTGAACTAATATTTACAATTAGGAGAGAGAAGATTATGCATTATTAAATATGTGACTAGATATTTAGATGGTGTACTATTTACTATTCTATATAAACATTATAATTCTATACCAATCTATTTATTAAAGAGACTGTTCCAAGTGAATTGCACTCCATAAGTTTTTTGTACAACTTTTGGAGAACAGTTCAAAATGGACCAGTCCCTTCAAAGCTATCACAGAGAATTCATTTCAACTAATAAAACAGCTCTCTCTCATTAATGCCAATGCATGAACATTATCATGGTCCATCACTAATAAAGTTTTATAACCGACCATCAACCTGATTCCTTGGCAAAGAACCTTTTACATCATATACAACACCATTTTTAGAATCAGCAAGCAGACTACGCACATCTAAATTTAAGAATTCATTATGTGCAACACCTAATATTACAGCATCAAAATTAGCTGGCAATTCCTTTAAATCTTTATCTGTAATTTTGATATTATATTCACGTTCCACTGCAATTTTATCAGCCCATGGATCATAAACAGTGATATCAGATGTATATTCTCTAAGGGTATGATATATATCGACAATCTTGGTATTTCTTATATCGGGACAATTCTCTTTAAACGTAATTCCTAAAATAAGAATTTTAGCATCCTTTACTTTTACACCTTTAAGATTCATAGCCTTTATGGTTTGATTGGCTACGTAAGCACCCATACCATCATTTAGTCTTCTCGCAGAAAACATAATTCGGGGGAGCACACCATAAACTTGAGCTTTTTGAATAAGATAGTACGGATCTACCGAAATACAATGCCCGCCAACAAGACCAGGCGATAGCTTTATAAAATTCCATTTCGAAGCAGCTGCCTCAATTACATCATGAGTATCAATACCCATAGCATTAAAAATCTTTGCCAATTCATTCATAAATGCTATGTTTACATCTCGTTGAGAGTTCTCTATAATTTTCGATGCCTCTGCAACTTTTATTGATGAAGCTTTATGTGTACCATTAATCAATACCGAATTATAAACATTGTCCACTATATCTGCAATTTCGGGTGTAGATCCAGAAGTCACTTTTTTAATTTTTTCTACTGTATGAAGCTTATCTCCTGGATTTATTCTTTCAGGTGAATAACCTGCAAAAAAGTCAGTATTAAATTTAAGATTACTTATTCTTTCAACGATAGGCAAGCATTCTTCTTCCGTTACGCCTGGATAAACCGTAGATTCGTAAACAACTATATCTCCTTTTGAAATAACTTTTCCAACAGTTTCAGAAGCGCCCCACAAAGGCTTTAGATCTGGACGATTATTTTCATCGACCGGAGTAGGAACAGCAACTATATAGAAGTTGCAATCCTTGATATCATCTATGTTGGTTGTGCAGTGGAAACCATGATTATTTATGGCATCTTTAAGAAGGTCATCACTTACTTCTAAAGTTGAGTCATGTCCTGAATTAAGAGCTTCAACTCTTTTTCGATTCATATCAAATCCGATTGTAGGATATTTAGTCGAGAATAGTCGAGCCAATGGCAGGCCAACGTAGCCTAATCCAATAACACAAATTTTAATGTTTTCCATTTTCTTATGAATTTTATAGTAAAATATTATTTAATGTAATTGCGTAGAACTTTTATTTGAAACTCAGGCGTCCATTTTTCATCGATTTCCTTAAAACAAGCTTCTCTTATTTCTTCTCTCTTAGAAGCTTTTGTCTTCATCCATTCACCTATTTTTGAAGCCAAAGATTCTATGTCGTTATAGCGGAAAAAATCACCGGTTTCCCCTGACTTTACAGCTTCGAATTCCGGCATTTGCATCGCAAAATTATCATGAGTTAGGACTGGTGTTCCGAAAACCATTGTGTGCATTGCCGTCAGACCAACGTTTCCGGGCGCAACACATAGATCGGCATCAAATATGAGTTGTGCATTTTGCGTATCGTCATAACATGCTCCATAAAACCATACTTGACGATTCAAATCCTTATCATTAACTAATTGCTCGAGCTGAGGTCGCATGACCCCATCGCCCACAAGCACAAGATTATAATGTTCACCACGGTGTTTCAAAATATCTATTGCATTGATCAACATGTCAAGACGTTTAACTGATGTAAGTCGTCCTATGAATAATAGTGTAGGATAACTGTTTCCGAAGTGTTCTCTATATATTGCAGATGGAGACAACTTACTGCGCAAATCTACCTGATTGCTATGATTAAGAGAATTATGAATTGGCGTAATCTTCGAGCTATTGAAGCCTTGCGAGATGGCAACATCCTTGGCGTATTGCCCATAAGTAAACACATGATCGGCCAATCCAAAGAAAACTCTTTTCAACCATATTTTTATAAAACCTTCGCGTCCATACCAGCCGTGGGACCAAAGATACACTCGTTTTGGGCGTTTACTTATTTTATTTCTTAGCATTATAGCCCAAGTGGAAAGACAGAACGGCTCTCCCAACATGAAAAGAGAATCGTAATAATCTTTTTTCGCCTCGGTATAGGCACCGACTTGCCTATATAAAGGGCCTATGACACTTTTATTAGGTACCTCTCTCACTGATTTCAAAATTGATGTATCCATTGATTTAATGTCTTGAGTATTTATACCAAACATCCATTTGCAATCATAAGTGTCATCAATGATTTTATATATTGGAGCTCTATAGCTTGAAGCTATATTGAATAACATTAATACCTTCATATTTGTAAGCGTCCAAAAAGGACGTGTAGGGTTGTGGAAGGCCACCCAGGGGTGGCTTCTCTTAATTTTTATTTTTATTGGATTGTTGTTTTAACATTATTGCACTGCAACTCGATCTTGTCGGATGTGAGCTGCGTGTAGTCGGTGGCTCCACCGACTATGGCTCGAAAGAAAAGACGACTCGGACAAGTCGGACAGACTGGCAGTAGCAGCGTGTGTACCTGCAGCATCCCCGCTGCAGATCTATTATCTTTTGTATCTTGTGTTCTTTTTGTCCTTTTGTTTCTTATTTCCTAATTGAGCGACCATTGCTGCGTTGGTTTCGTCAGTTCGGTGATCTGCTTCTGGCTTTCTGTAAGCTTATCCAACAACTCCGTGACACGTGAGTGTAGCTCTGCCTTATCTCGACGTTCGCGCTCTATCAACTTTGCTACCTGCACTCGCTGTTGCTCATTCATTTGTTGCTGATAAATAATCAACTTCGAAGTTGTAGGCAAACAGACGCACCAATCGCCTGTCTTTCGACATCATTATAAATACATCACCTTCCTTCGGTTCCGGTTCAGTTGCATATGGATTATTGACCGAACTCTTTCATATTTACATCTCATGTCGTGAAAGCCCCTCAGATAATAGAACCGATCAACTCCACTTATTCTAAGCTTAACACCTCCATTTTCAGTATGAACTTGCATAGCTGTACATAGCTCATGTTCGATCTCTTGATGTGAAGGCCATTGCTCATGTGGATATCGACCTTGATCCTTAACTGACTCGTGGATGGCGGTGTTTCCTGACTTTCATTGACATCGGTGCGCTCTGGATCTTCTGCCGTCAGGGCTGAGACCGATGCCTCAGACGGCTTTCCCGATAGCTTAACCTCGACTATCTTATGGAGTGAATCACGGAACCATTTATTGAACAGATTATACGGTACATTATTCCTTATACAGAACTTCTGTATGCTTTCTCCCTGAGGTACTCCCTCCGCTCGGTAGAGAATATACATTCGCCCGAATTCTTCATTTCTATACATTGCAGTTGTCTCTTTTATACAACCACAAAGTTCGTTTTTCGTTTAACTCTTGTCAATACGCCATTTTTGGACGCTTACGACTTGATTCGTAAGCATCTATACACGTCCTATTGAGACGCTTACCACTAATTCGTCAAATATCGACTTATTTTCTTTCTGTTCTTATGGATTTTTACAATTGTATTTATCCAATTTTTAATTCCTATAAAAGGATTATTCCTATATTGAATCATCTTTAGCGTAGCTTGCCACCAAGGTTTAACTCCATATTTCGCAATATTCAAATAATAGTTCATTATTGACATTTGATATTTTGATTTCCCTATACCTCTGACAAATTTGTTATACCTCAGATAGACTTCAAATCTTGACCTATAATTATTAAGATTTCGTCTATTCGTTAGCGATCCTCGAGAAACGGTAATAACATACACGTTTGACAAATCTATTAATACTTTTTTTGCAGCCCACCCTGTTTGAACAGAAAACATTACATCATTAGAATACCAGACCTCATCAAACTTAATATTATTGTCTTCTACGATAGATTTACTTATGAGCTTTCCAACTGGACCTAAATGTTTTAAACGAACTTTTTCATAAGAACAGCTCTCTCCATCCAACAAACTACTTGTTAATATATCCATTATCCTATTATGTCTATTGGCCATCTCTCCTGTATCTGCATAGATACTATCTACACCAAAATATACAATATCAGCTTCCGAATTCAGGTATTTATCAAATACATTAAAACTATCACATACTAAATAATCATCAGAATCAACAAAAAGTAACCATTTGCCTTGTGCCTTTGCCAAACCCAAATTTCTCGCATGGCCAGCCCCTTTCCCATTTTTATTAAATATTACCTCAACATTATTTCTTTTTATTAAATAGGAATTAGAAAAATCGACCAAATTAGGATCGCTATTATCATCTATCACAATGATTTGTATGTCGGATCGATCGGGGATCGATTTCACACACTTTTCCAATAAACCTAGTGAATTGTAATGAGGTATGATTACCGTATAATTTACTTTCTTTGAGTTGTCTAACATTTTATCTATCTCTAATTACCTATTATTTAAATGTTTTATGAATGATAGTAGATACCGAAACTCTGATGATTTACCATAGAATAAAACAACGAGTAATAAATTAATAAACAGTATCATAAATATATTTACAGCGAACTCAAGAATTAGATTCAGCTCTAAATTTAGAATTAATAATGAAAAGATTCTAAAAGACAGTAAGACCATAGCAAACACAATTGTACTTCTAATAAACATCTTGCAATATGTTAAAAAGTGCTCTTTTAGCCCATTTTTAAAAGCTATATATGGTTCCCACCAAAGACTCGTAGCAAGATTACTTATCAATGATGACAATAGAATGCCAAATATACCCCATTTAAAATATGCTGCAAATAAGAATGAACAACCTAAGTTTACTATAGCTTCAACTAAAGATTTCCATTTAATCTGCCAAAATAGTCCATAGGTATTAATAACCATTTGTGATGGCACTCGCATTTGATAGAAAAATAAGGCGTTAATAGCTATAATTAAAATTGATTTATGCTCCAGCAAATACTTATCGCCAATCCATATCGTAATAAATGGATCAACAAGTGCATAAAAAAAGGTTGCAATGACTAATGATAGGATAAAATTGATAAAATAAACTCTCTTAAATACGTTCAAAATATTTTGTTGAGATGAAGTTGCAACTAAATTACCGAAGCTTGCCGTTAGACTATTAACTCCTTTTCCTACAATCTGTAATGCTGCTGTCGAAATCATCACGTAATTGGAGTAGACTCCTACGGTTGCTAAACCTACAAAATATGAAATAAAGATATTGGCAGTACCTGATACGACAACCGAACCAATTTTATGGCACACCATTGCCAAAGTATTTTTTATAATGGTTTTTATTTCCGAGGCAGGAATCTTTTGTTTAGACATAGAGGTTATCTCTGGAAATATTTTGTCGGTTTTTCGCGAGATAACAACATTAGAGATAAATGTAATAACAATTTGTGCAGTTAAATATATATAATAACTACGAAAAGCATACAGCAATGCTATTAATACGACATCCTTTATAATAGCAAATAGAATAATATTCTGATTGTTTACATATTCTTTTTGGTGAGCTATGAGTAAAGAACGCTTATAAGTGTAAAAATACGAGATTGCTGTATTAATAACAAATAAAGCATATATTATATATATGCTTTCAGAAATTTGTGGAGGTTCTTTTATAAGTTTATATATTATTGGAGTGAGGGACAACCCGGTAACCAGTATAAATACGCCAATACAATTGTATATTTTTTTATATAGTTGATTATAAGCAGCTACTTTTACTCTGTCATCTTCAGCAATTGGCTTATACATCATATACGTAATAGCAGTACCGACACCGAGTTCTGCTAATGATAATAGAGATAGTATATTTGAAAATAACCCATTAACGCCAAGATACTCAATACTTAATAATCTTATAAAAAATGTTCTTCCAATAAAATTTAACAGGATGCTTGCCATCTGTGATAACATAGTCATCCGATAATTTTTTATAGAATTATTTGTTCGATTTTCAGCCATTACAATTTCACGGAATTTAGAAAGACATAAAATTCTTTCACTGAATGATCCCACGTATATAATTCAGCATTTTTTTTGCCTTTGATTTTTAGAGACTCTCTAACCTTTTCATCGCCAAAATACTGTTCCACTGCCTGTGCAATATTCTTTTCATCATAAGGATTAACCAATAATGCAGCTCCGCCTGCTGCCTCTGGAAGACTTGAAGTATTTGATGTTAATACTGGTGTTCCAGCTGCCTGTGACTCTATTATAGGCACTCCAAATCCCTCATACAACGATGCATAATATGTCAATGAAGCCAACTTAAAAACTATCGGCTTATCTTTTTCATCAACAAAGCCAATAATTTTAACATCTTTGTCTAACGAATGTTTTTGAATTAATTGGTTTATACCAGTATTACTTTCTGATAATACTAATTTGACTTCTTGTCGAAAACTTTTGGGAAACGATGCATAAGCAAGTATTAGTCGCTCTATATTTTTATGTTTTCTATAACGGCCCAAGTTCAATATAAATTTTTGTGGCAGATCGTATTTATCTATAACAATTTGGTATTCTGCATTACTATAATTTTTACCAAACAATGATTGGTTAATGCCATTATGTACTATTGCAATTTTATCATCACTTATCCCAAAATAACCTATTAAATCTTTCTTTGATGCTTCTGAAACTGTGAGTATATAATCAGATAATTTTACCGTTCGTTCTAGAATTCTCTTATGCTCGTCAATTATAGCTGTTGATTCACAAGAGGTTTTCAACAAAATTATATCATGAATAGTTGAAACGATTGGACTTTTAAATTTAACAGATGGTAGGTCATATGTAAAAAACACATTAAGATCAGCTTTCGAATTCATTAATAATTCGTAACTGAATGGTATCTTATACCTAGAAAAAGCATACTTTTCAGGAAAAAATGAGTAATGAATATTATTTAGAAACCAATTGTAATTACTCGAATTCCGGTTCTTATAAAAGAACGTACAACCTTCAAATTGACATTCATCTGAATCAATGAGATTAGAGGCGATATTTCGGATATAATTAGAAATGCCTCCCGTCCCATTAGCTTTACGTAAATCTATATTGCATTTCATACGTTAAATATGTAACATTTTTTTAATCTGCGTATTATTTTTTCTGAAAGTTCTATTAATAAATAGAACAAAGGTTAGATAGAGAGGCATATAGGTCGCATTGTTCCATAAAGTTTGTACAGCATAGCACATAAATATACCAAACAATATAGACATCCATGAGTATATATACTTTTTCCCTAAATCTTTACTCAATTTAGTCTTTATATCATAGTGAATCAATATTCTAACAATAAGGAAAACTACAATAGCATCAATTACCCAACCTAAAGCTAATCCTCCCCAAAAAAGTGTTTCTCCAGCTACTGGAACCATTTCTGATCCAGTAGTGGCTAAATCAATTGTTGTAGGATAATTAGCATATGAAGATGGTAACATACCCGGTAATCTCATTGGCATCGCGAACCTCAAAATTTCAGCTATGACATTATTAAAAGAAAACTTGTCTCCGTTTAACAAAAAATTTTCATAGGAATGTGCGACACTATTAATTCCACATACATATGCATCAAGATCGGCTATTCCATCGGTACTTGATACCGTTGCATCGGTATTAGATGATATATCTATACTATAATTTTTTATTAGTGTAAATGATATTATAACTACCAATAACGACATCATAATAGATGTTGTTATCAACTTCTTCCTTTTTGGAAAGGCATAATTCAAGATACACATACCACTCAAAGCATAATATACCATTGTCATTCTATTGTTTGTCAGAATTAATGTACATGAAAAAAAAACCATTACAATCGGAAAAATAATATGGCTGGCCGACACATTTATATCTTCTTTCTTCTGATAATAGGAAGTAATCACAATTGTAAAAAATGCAAGCATTAGTTGAACAGCCCATATTTCATAAGTCCAAAAATCAGCATTTTTATCAAACTTTGAACTCACAACAAGAAATCTTATACCACTAATAACGGCAGTCATGTGCCCCCTCATAAATAAAACAAAACCAAGTAATATGACAAAAACCAATCCACCCACACTTAAATCGCTATAGTATGATTTCTGTCTTTGCATAACATAATGTTGGCGTTTAAACGACACCGGAAACCAATGTTTTATCACCAACATTGCAACTATGATTTCCATAGATGTAACCAAAATTGCATATTGATATGCAGAGCTACTACATGTGAATAAGAAACCTTGTCCATTTAGACAACAAACATAGCAAGGGAGTATGATATACTTTATAAATGAGACTCCATAAAAACATTTTAATCCAAAGGAATTATGATGGTAGGCAAAGATCTCCTTGCAGTGAAATGTCATTAAGCAATATGAAAGAGGTATCAAAAAATAGAACTGACATCCAGGTAAATCAATTGGAGAGCATAGTACAAATAAGGATGCAAATAATGAAGCAATTTGAATATAGCCTACTAAATGTTTGTTCAAATAATCAATCATTTTAGTTGATAGAATTATAACAAAGAATCAAATTGATGCAAAGCAACTTCATTAGAAATTTGATTTTTTTTCAAATATTCCCTATATATAGATAGACAAATAGGTTTATCAAGAACAGATTTTATCATATTATAAAAAGCTTCTTTGTTGTTATCACAAATTATACCTTGTTTTCCATTTTCCACGGCTTCTTTGGCAGCTCCGAAATTTGTCAATAAAATAGGTGTATACAATATTTGAGACTCTCTTAAAGTCATACTCAAACCCTCATACTCAGATGACAAAACTGATGCATCAGCATACCTGAAATATGGATATGGATTTTTTTGTAATCCCGCAAATTTGATTATTGACGACAATCCTAATTCTGACACTAAATTTTTAAGGTATTCTATTTCAGAACTACTTCCTACCAATGTCCAATCAAAATTTTTATATCCTGCCTTTGATAATCTTTTACATGTATAGATTATTCGGTCTATCCTCTTTTGTTCTCTCTGAATTCTTGCCACTGTTACAAAATGAATCTTACCGTTATTGGCGAACGGATTTTGAAATTGAGTTGATAAGTATTTTATTTTTTCTATATTATAGAAATTATACACAACTGACGATTTCTTTGAAAACTGGGGCGCCATTTCATCAAATATCTTTTTGCCATATTTACTGACATTAACAATTGTATCAAATCCGGATAGTTTTTGCTCTATCAGAGATTTATCCCATCCGAGTTTTTCTGGATCATTATGTATCCATGCTATTTTTTTCTTAGCTCTTACCTGATTGAGGACAATTTCATAATCAAAACATTTTCTTTGTTTTGAATTGTATGCAAAATCTGCAAAAGCAATAGCTGCATCATATTCTCCAGCCACTTTAATTTCTTTAAGCGCTTTGGGAATTAACCGACCTCGAAAAATATAATGGTTTGATAGTCTTCTAATATTTCGAATCATTTTTCTCAGTAAAGATTGCTGCCATAGAAATTTCCTATCAGTAATTATGTCGCACAGATACTTTGATCCACTTATTACTTTTATATCGTTCGGTAATTGATATTTTTCTGATATAAAGTCGCAAGGTACGCATAGGGTAATATCATATTTATCATGAATTTCATTAAGTAGATTAACAGCAGCTGTACTGATTCCACCAATTTCTTTTAGATAAGTAACAGATATTAAGATTTTCTTTTTAGGCATAATTTTGTACGTATTTTAGTAAGGCACTAAATGAATTTATTGTAAATGTAAGCGTCAAAAAAAGACGCGTGGAGTTTTCGAAGGCCGCCCATGAGGTGGCTTTCGTTAATTCTATTTTTATTGGATTGTTGCTTTAACATTTGCTGCACTACGATCGTTAAAACGAATACGTGGTCTTTTGAATAAAGACTGATTCATAGAAATTGGATTAAATCTTCAACAGCAAGCCGATCTGATTCGATAATGCCATATAGAACTGCTACTTTCCAATGGTTTAATCCGTTAAGTTCTTTCTCGCGATCAAGTTCGCCTGCAATATATCGTTTAACATCATCGATTGTGTATAGTCCCCTCTTGTAGAGTTTATCTTTTAGAAATGTCACCAATTCTCTACTAAACGCCTTGTCGAGCTCACATTTATCGAATGTATTATTAAACTTTTCTCTTAAAACTGGGTCAGTCAACACTTGATCATCAACACGAAATACAAAACTCACCCCACCCAGAGCCGTCGGGATAACTTCGGCATAAAGAAATCGCCTGTCAATAGGCAGCCGGTCATAGTATGGATGTAACATCGGCCGATCATCCTCATTGTTCTTCTCCGAGTTGCAGTCACGACACATCGGCACTAAATTGTTACCACACACACTTAATGCTTTATATTTAGACTGTGGCAACACATGATCCAACGTCGACGGTAGCCCTATCGAACATATCGGACACTTGTAAACACCATTCATCAAACGAGCGCGAATATAGGACAAATCCGCACCGTCATAGGTTTTAGGATAGGCAGTTTTCATTGCTCCTTGTATTCGTTGATCGGTTTGATCATGCCTTTGCCGTGTTATAACACCACTACCATTGTCATACTCATGATAAAGTTGCTCTACCACTCCTTTGTCGGTCGGTGATAAAACCTGTGATCTTGCAATCACATCGTCAATTTCGTCAATTGATAATTGTATATCGGGCTTAGGCAAGTTCCACATCATCATCTACGATTTTGCAGCGATGTAGGCTCTGATTTCAGATCCTACTTTATTGAGATTCTTCTTATTGGCAAACCAACCTTCATCATACATTTTGTCGGCAACATCAAAGTAGGATGTTATAGAAGAGTTTAGTCCAAATACTTCATTTGTAATAGCCCCTATGTTTTCGCCATAAGTTTCGATTTCGGGATTGCGAGATGAGAATTTATCACCACTGCGAGACACTATTACAACATTTTGACTGAATGTCTCTTGAAGTATCACCGGTGAATGGGTTGCAACCATGATCAATGAAGCATTATCATGGGCAATCAATCTCAAAGTGTTCAACAGTTTGGAAAGCAATGGTGGTTGAAGGTGATTTTCGGGCTCGTCAAAAAGAATTATACTGTTCCATTCTATATTATCTATTATGATGGCCAACGAGTGCAATATGAATTTCAATCCTGTTGATTGCCTTAAAAACATTTCAATCAATTTTTCTTTCGAACGATATTCATAGTCCTCCCAAATGAAATCCTTAAAGCCATCGTTAAACAGCGCGAAATCGTTCATTCTACCGTTCCAGAAAACATGCTTTGATTTGTTGAGTCTGATTTGTTCCAATGAATCAGAAAACTCATCGGCCAATGAACTTACAGACTTTAATTTTATCTCCTGGACATGCTCTGTATCAACCAACCCGTATGTAGGATTTTCCTCGTTTTTTTGTTTGGCGATCTCGAGAAACTCTTTATACTCAGTCTTTACGTCCCTCAATCCACAAAATACCAGCCGTCCATACTCTCCATCCATTCCTGCCAATATATCTCTTACCTCAGAGAGTGTCATGCCGGGCAACGTAAAATTGTCCAACGCGCTATAAGAGACCATAAACAGTCTACTAAAACCAACATCGGTGGGCGTAACCTCTCCAAATTTATCTTTATATAATGACCTTACATCGGGAGAAGAGTATAAGATCTTTATTAAGCGGTAAAGCATAGTACTCTTGCCAACGCCATTATTCCCTATAAAAGCTAAAAGTCGCGATGGAACATCTTTAATATTGTCAAGTTTCTGATTGCCTGTAGAGAAATTAAGCGGTATTGATTTTTCACTTAATGGTAATTTAAAAGTCATTGGCTTAGCGACAAGATCATACATGCGGCCTTTATTAGCAATAATTTCACGAGCTAATTTAAGCCCATAATCATCCATCGAGGTTTCCCTTAATAAGGATTTTGTAAAACATGGGTGATCCTTAACCTTCGAATACAATACGTCTTTATCAGATGTTATAATATTGAGTGATTTTACCAATACCCTTATCTGATCATGACTAAGCAAGCGCTCTATTCCTCGCCAAGTGCTTACACCTGATGATAAAGAAACAAAATTATCAGGCAACGATTCGAAAATACCCGTCTTATATAATTTACGTAGTAAGTTCCACTCCCCCTCTTGTTGATCTATCTTCATAACACGAAGATAACCCACATTTTCATTTCCATTACCTGTTATACTATGAGTAGCATGTAGATGGTATAAAGTATAATAGCCATAATCGTTCCAGCTATCTTCCTCCAATAGGAAGTCGGCACCATTAGCGGGAACACCCGAGGCATCCTCATAACAGCAGTCTATAACACGAAATTTCATTGTGTGGCGTTCTTAACTTGGTATTTTATCTACCAACCGTGGTCTATCAATTGTAGGATTAGAGCTTGGATAGGGTGTCGAACATGCTGGTTAGGGTCTCGTCGATCTTGTAGTAGCTGTCGTTGGCTACTTTGTGTAGCTTGGAGAGGATGTCGAAGTATTCGTCGTTTTCGTTGTCACCATATACGTTTTTGAAGTTTTCTCCACGTTCGTTGAGAAAACTGGCGCGATAGTGTATATCGGTTGGCGTCCCTTCATAATTTGCATTATAGTATAGTGTTATGGCGCCATCGCCAATATTGGCCTGGTACTCGTTGTGGAGACTTGTAGGAAACCAGGAAATGGCTCCTTTGCATGTTTTGCTATATAGGGCTTCGAGAAGGTTCTTATATGGATCGTTCATAGGGTGTTGTGTTTTAATTTTGATTGTACACAGGTTAATTCTTCCGACAAGCGTTCGAGGTCGCCACGGAGGACTGTTTTATTCAGCATGTCGGGATTGTCGGCATATTCAGCCAGATTATGAATATTGCGTCCTACGTTTATCTGATGCTCGCCAAATGTTTGGCGCATGTCAATAAACAGTGGCGATTCGCGCAAGTCGATAAGTAAGGTACGGAGTTCGCGCAGGTAGATAAGGCACACGTCGATGTGGTTATTACTGAGGGCTTCCTGCGCGAGTTTGATTGCTTCGATGTGTTTGGTGACATCAAGAACGGAGAGGGTGTGCTCGATAGTGCGCCGAGTGTCTTCGATAGCATCGCGGGATGCTTCAGACACCTTGCGAGCCTGCTTTACCTGATAG
>CANOKG010000020.1 GCA_947566655.1 uncultured Muribaculaceae bacterium
AAATATCTCAAAATTGACTCTCAATCTTAATACGAGTTAAATCCAAACACACTCTTAGAATCTACATAATTATGAAAGAGATTAAAGTATTGCTGCTGACAGGCTATTTAGGCAGCGGAAAAACAACATTGCTGAACAATATTTTGACAAACCGTAGAGGAATACGTTTTGCCGTGATTGTTAATGATATAGGTGAGGTCAATATTGATGCTTCGCTTATTCAAAAAGGTGGTATCGTAGGACAGAATAATGGGGGCGATTCAGCCGATCTCGTGGCTCTTTCCAACGGTTGTATATGCTGCACCTTAAAGATGGATCTTGTTGAGCAGTTGAACGACTTGGCCAATTCGGGACAATTTGATTATATTGTTATCGAGGCAAGCGGCATTTGTGAGCCTGAGCCTATCGCGCGTACGATTTGCGCTATTCCGCAGCTTGATCCCCGCCAAACTTCGCGAGGGGTGATGCCGCGTCTGGACTGTATTGTTACTGTGGTGGATGCATTGAGAATGAAGAGCGAGTTTGACAGTGGAGCGCGTTTGACACGAAAAGGTATAGGTGATGAGGATATCGAAAACCTGGTTATTCAACAAATTGAATTCTGCAATATTATTCTTCTCAATAAAATTTCGGAAGTTACCGAGGAAGAGGCTGAACATATACGTCAAATTATCAGAGCTATCCAACCCAAGGCGCGAATTATCAGTTGTGACTATGCCGATGTCAATCTCGATCGCTTGATCGATACCGATCTTTTCAATTATGAAGATGTTGCGACTTCGGCTACCTGGGTACGGGAAATCGAGCGTGAGATGACCGATGAAGAAGAGCATGATGCTCATCATCATGAACACCATCATGATGATGAGCACGAGCATGACTATGACCACCACCATGAGCATCACCATGATGAAGATGATCATCACGGACATGACCATTGTGGCCATCCCGAACATGGCGAACATTGCCATTGTCATCACCATCATCACCATGATGGTGATGGAGAAGCCGAGGAATATGGAATTCAGACAATGGTTTATTATCGACGTCAGCCTTTTGATATACATAAACTTGACCGTTTTATGGCAACCGAATGGCCTAATAATATCATAAGAACCAAGGGTGTGTTGTATTTCGCCCATCACAGCGACATGTCGTTTCTGTTTGAGCAGGCCGGGGTGCAGAAGAAGCTGAGTGAGGCTGGTTTGTGGTATGCTACTGCGCCAAAAGAGGAATTGGAGGCTATGATGATCAAGGAGCCTCAACTTGCCCGCGATTGGGATCCGAAGTACGGTGATCGTATGATTAAACTTGTGTTTATCGGTCAAAATCTTGATAAGGCGGGATTAACAGCGGCTCTTGACCGGTGTCTTGGAGAACTTTAGGTAATTAGGAATGAGGAATCGGTGGTGGACCGAATTGTTGGCCTGTCGGGCTTTAGCCCGGTAATTGCCAAATAAATTTGGCATTACTCTTGACTTATTCGTATCTTTGTCAAAAACCGATAAATCTATATAATTATGAGATCAAAATACAATAGAGTTTTGCTTAAGCTCAGTGGTGAATCGCTCATGGGACATCAGGGTTATGGTATCGATAGCCAACGTTTGGGCGAATACGCCGCTCAGATCACTGAGATTGCTTCACAAGGAGTTCAAGTAGCTATAGTTATTGGTGGAGGTAACATTTTTCGTGGCCTCACAGGAGCTGCCAAAGGTTTTGATCGTGTGAAAGGCGACCAGATGGGAATGCTCGCTACGGTTATCAACTCATTGGCTCTGAGTTCGGCTCTTGAGGCTGCCGGTCAGCCTGCCAGTGTTTTCACAGCTATCAATATGTTTCCTATAGGCGAACATTATAGCAAGTGGAAGGCAATAGAAGCGTTGAAACAAGGACGTGTGGCAATTATTGCAGGTGGAACCGGTAATCCATTCTTTACTACCGATACAGGCTCGGCACTACGTGGAATTGAAGTGGAGGCCGATGTGATGCTTAAGGGGACCCGCGTCGATGGAATCTATACGGCCGATCCGGAGAAAGATCCCACTGCTACCAAGTTCAGCGAGATTACCTACGATGAGGTTTATACCCGAGGTCTTAAGGTTATGGATCTCACTGCTACAGCGCTGTGCAAGGAGAATCATTTGCCTATTGTAGTGTTTGATATGGATACAGCCGGAAATTTAGCTAAGGTTATAGCCGGTGAACCTATCGGTACTCTCGTTTACTAATTGAAAATTAAAAAATAACTGTTATGCCCGAAATTAATGACTATTTAGCGCCGGCCGAGGAAAAAATGGAGATGGCCGTGATGTATCTCGATGAGACACTGGCTCGTATACGTGCCGGAAAAGCTAATCCCAAACTGCTTGATGCCGTGCGCGTCGATTATTACGGCAGTGCTGCCCCAATAAGCAATGTCGCTAATATTTCGGTTCCCGATGCCCGCACTATCGCGATCACCCCGTGGGAAAAATCGATGTTCAAAGAGATAGAAAAAGCGATTATAAACAGCGAACTTGGCATTACACCTGAAAACAATGGCGAGGTTATCCGTATTTCTATTCCGCCGTTGACTGAGGATCGCCGTAAACAACTTGTAAAGCAATCTAAAGCTGAAGCAGAGACTGCAAAGGTATCGGTGCGCAATGCCAGGCGCGATGCAATCGATGGCTTGAAGAAGGCTATCAAGCAGGGTATGAGCGAAGATGTCGAAAAAGATGCCGAAGGACAGGTACAGAAGCTGCATGACAAATATCTGAAGCGTATCGATGACCTCTTTGCCGCAAAAGAGAAGGAAATCCTTACCGTTTAATCAGTATCAACGTAGAGTTGATATTATGAAATTTGAAGATTCTATAATCCTATTGCTAATATAGGTTGTTGTAGAAATATGCAGACCGTTCTATTTCATTCGACCATATTTGGTCCGATTCATTCACGCCGGCTCGGCACATCGTTGGGTGTCAATTTGATGCCCAACGATGGCAAGGTGTGTACATTTGATTGTCTCTACTGTGAGGCCGGTTTTAATGCTCAGGGAACAGGAACTACCGGATTGCCGTCAAGGTCTGAGGTGTCCGTGCTGTTGAAAGAGAAATTGGCTGATATGCACGCCGCCGGTGATTGTCTCGATGTGATCACTTTCTCAGGTAATGGTGAACCGACGTTGCACCCCGACTTCGAGGGGATAATCGATGATGTTATATCACTTCGCGACTCTTATTACCCAGAGGCAAAGGTCAGTGTGCTGTCCAATGCCACGCGTCTTTACCGTGATGATGTTGTGAGAGCATTGGAACGGGTGGACAACAATATTCTTAAACTCGATTCGGCAATAGACGAGACAGTGGAACTTCTCGACCGGCCTACATTATCGGCTTTTAGCGTAGCGGATGTTATTGAGCGCTTATCGCGTTTTGGAGATCGTTGTATTGTTCAGACTATGATGTTAAGAGGCTCCTATGATGGCCAGGTTATAGATAATACCACCGATAAAGAAATCAATGAGTTGATTAAAGCCTATTGTAAAATCAAGCCATCTGAGGTAATGCTCTATTCTATCGACCGTAAAACACCGGCCCAACATTTGGAAAAAGTATCACAAGAAGAGCTGATGAAGATTGCCGACAGGATACGCCTTGCCGGTATAAAGGTTCAAACTGCTTAGACAGTGATGTCACGACAACTCTACACTAATGAAGTGATTTTGATTATTTAATATAATAATAGCTTGGGTAATAATGTTATAGCGATTGTTTCGCCGGCCTCGATAATCGATCCACAACTTGTCGAGGGGGCGGTGTCAACTATCGAGTCGCTCGGCTACCGAGCTCGTGTAATGCCTCATGTTCTCGGGCATAGCGGCAGTTATTCAGGAAATTCTGAACAACGGTTTGAGGATCTGAGTGTTGCGCTACTCGATCCAGAAGTAAAGGCTGTTCTGTGTAGTCGTGGCGGTTATGGCTGTGTTCATTTGCTCGAAAAACTCGACACTCTGCTTGGATCGGGAAATTGTGAACAAAAGTGGCTCATAGGTTTCAGCGATGTGACAGCTCTGCATGCGCTATGCGCTAAACACGGCTGGCCAAGTGTGCATAGCTCGATGGTTAAACAATTGTCTTTGGGTCCCGATACTGAGCCTTGCCGGCGGCTCTTTGAAATCATAGAGGGGAAAGATCAGCAATATGAATGGCACAACACTTGTGGTGTACTTAATCGTTCGGGAGAGATGAATGGTCGCCTTGTCGGTGGTAATCTGGCTGTACTTGATGGCTTGGCGGGTACACGGTTTTATACACCGCGCCAAGGAGATATCCTGTTTGTAGAAGATGTGGCCGAGCCTATATATAAAATAGAGCGTATGTTCTACAGGATGAAGCTAAGTGGGTTGCTTGAAAATCTCGGAGGGCTGATTGTGGGTAGATTCACTGAATATAAACCCGATCGCAACTATGCCACTATGGAGGCTATGATCAGAGATATGGTAGATGGAACCGGTTATCCTGTTGTGTTTGATGCTCCGATTGGTCATATCGGGGCTCTCAACATGCCACTTATTCACGCCGGCCATTTCAGTGCCGGCGTTACGCCAACTGTTACTGTTGGTCATAATACGATCTATAGGTAAATAAACCTAAAAAATAAGCCCGGCAGGTGGAATTTTCGGGATTTATCGTTAAATTTGTAGTCTCTGATACACACTCTTATAGCTATGACCGAAGAAGAATTAGAACTCAACATAAACACCGAGGGCGACCCTGTACAGTATACCGAGAACGATATAGTGACGTTGGAATGGAACGAACATATACGTCGTCGTCCGGGTATGTATATAGGAAAACTTGGTGATGGATCGAACAACGATGATGGTATCTATGTGCTTATCAAGGAGGTTATGGATAACTCGCTTGACGAGCACACAATGGGTTTTGGCAAGCAGATTGTTCTTGATGTGACGCCCGAGAGTGTGATGGTGAGAGACTTTGGTCGTGGTATTCCATTGGGCAAACTTGTTGAGGCGGCCTCGAAAATGAATACCGGTGGCAAGTATGATTCAGCGGCATTTAAAAAATCGGTGGGTCTTAACGGTGTGGGTATCAAAGCTGTAAACGCGCTATCAAAGGTCTTTATAGTTCAAAGTACCCGTGATGGATTGACTAAACGTGCCGTGTTTGAACGTGGAAACTTGATCAGTGAAAGTGAAGTCGAGCCGAGCAGCGAGCCCAACGGGACGATGGTTGAGTTCACGCCCGACCCTGAGATTTTCCGTGATTATGAATTTCGGGATGAGTTTATCATACCGTTGGTAAGAAACTATACATGCCTTAATACCGGACTTGTTATAGTATTCAACGGTAAGCGATATGTTTCACGAAACGGTTTGCAAGACTTGCTCGAAATCAATATGACCAACGAGCCGCTCTACCCGATGATTCACCTGAAAGGCACCGATATCGAATTGGCTATAACTCATGCCAATCAGTATGGTGAGGAGTACTATTCGTTTGTCAACGGCCAGCACACAACCCAAGGTGGAACCCATCTCACGGCATTTAAAGAAGCAGTATCACGCACGTTGAAAGAGTACTTTGGTCGCAACTTCGAGTACTCCGATATTAGAAATGGTATGGTGGCTGCAATATCGATAAAGGTTGAAGAACCTCTGTTTGAGTCACAGACTAAAACAAAACTCGGCTCTCGTGATGTGGGACCTGACGGCCCCACGGTGGCAAAGTTTATTGGAGACTTCGTTTCAAAGGAACTAGACAACTATCTTCATCGCAATCTCGAAATAGCCGAGCAGATAAAGCAGAAAATAATGGATTCGGAGCGTGAGCGCAAGTCGCGCGCCGGGATTACCAAGATAGCTCGTGAACGCGCCAAGAAGGCTAACATGAACAACCGCAAGTTGCTCGACTGCCGAGTGCATCTGAATGATGCCCGTGGCAATGACGAAAAGAAGCAGGCGTCATCGATATTCATTACTGAGGGAGACTCGGCTGCCGGATCTATTACAAAAATAAGAAATGTTGAAACTCAAGCGGTATTCTCGCTTCGGGGTAAACCTCTCAACTCCTATGGATTGACCCAGAAGGTTGTTTATGAGAACGAAGAATTTAACTTGTTGCAGGCTGCGCTCAATATTGAGGATGGTCTTGACGGGTTGAGATATAACAATGTGATCATTGCTACCGATGCCGATGTGGATGGAATGCACATAAGACTGTTGTTACTCACGTTCTTTCTTCAATTCTTCCCCGATTTGATCAAGAAGGGACATGTATATGTATTGCAGACTCCGCTTTTCAGGGTAAGAAACAAGAAAACAACCCGCAGGTTGGGGGCATCAAAGTTGGGCAGTGGTGCTACCGATGAAACTTATTATTGCTACAACGACGAGGAGAGGGTGGCTGCTATTGAGAAATTAGGCGCCAATGCCGAGATTACCCGATTCAAAGGTCTCGGAGAAATTTCACCTGAGGAGTTCCGTGGCTTTATAGGGCCTGATATACGTCTTGACCGCGTAACTTTGAGAAAAGAAGATAATCTCGACGAACTACTCGCTTTCTACATGGGAAAAAATACCGGTACGCGCCAAAACTTTATTATCGACAATCTGGTTGTTGAAGATGACAGTCAAATTTCGTAAACAAGATTGCGGAGAATCATTCTACATACCCTCACCAGTCAATAAGACAATGACCAAACAACAAGTTGCATCACGCGTGGCACTTTTCCCCGGTTCGTTTGACCCTTTTACAATAGGTCATAAGTCAATTCTTGACCGAGCATTACCTCTCTTTGACCATGTCTATGTAGTGATAGGTTACAACAAGGCAAAGCATGGGATCATGTCGCCGGCCGAGCGGCTCACTACTATTGAACAACTCTACGCATCCAACTCCAAGATAAGTGTTGTGACATGGGATGGTCTCATGGTAGACTTGGCACGGGAACTTGGAGCTACTTACATGATAAGAGGGGTTCGCACAGGCTCTGATTTCGAGTATGAACAAACGCTCGCAACAATAAATCGTACAATTTCGGGTATCGAGACCATTTTCATACCATCGCTACCGGAGCACACTGCGATAAGCTCGTCGGTGGTTAGGGAACTGCAGCATTTTGGTCATGATACCACTCAATTTTTACCCAAATGAAGAAAATCACACTTTTAGTATTATTGTTAATCTCGGCAACGTTGACATCGCTCGCCGATAATCGAAACATTAATCAAATAGTACAGCAAGCACGTCGCCAGCAACAAGCACAGCAGCAGAGTTTCACTCCCGAGATGAAGCTTTGCTTCGCTCAGAAACTGATTGATAATTTTTATGTCGATCCGGTCGACAGTGCAACGATGGATGCGATCGTGCAAGATGCGATTGTGGCGATGCTTAAGAATCTGGATCCACATTCGTTATACTCCGATCCTGATGAAACACGTGAGTTGACAACTCCTCTTGACGGGAACTTTTCGGGTATAGGCATTCAGTTCAATATGTTGAACGATACGCTTTTTGTGGTGCAGACTACACCCGGTGGACCGTGTGAGAAAGTCGGAATTTTACCCGGGGATCGAATCATCTCAGCTAATGACACATTGGTTTCAGGCGTAAAAATAGTAAATGCCGATGTAATGAAGACGCTTCGCGGGCCCAAAGGAACACCTGTGGAACTTAAAGTTCTGAGACGCGGAGTTGCCGATCCTTTGATATTCAATATTGTGAGAGATGATATCCCGGTTTATAGTGTCGATGCTTCGTTTATGGCCGATGATAGGACCGGTTATGTTAGAATAACCCGTTTTGCGCGTGATACCGATAAGGAACTTGCTGAAGCTGTTGCAAAGCTTAAAAAGCAGGGCATGAAGAATCTTATTATTGATCTTGAGGATAATGGAGGCGGTTATCTCGGCTCAGCTACAGCTATTGCCAATATGTTCCTGCCCAAGGATGCCCCTATTGTTTATACCGAGTCACCGCGTATGGGGACTACCTATTTCAATGCCGAAAAGAATGGATCTTTTCTCGACGGACGGCTGGTGATCATGGTAAACCAGTATTCGGCCAGTGCCAGCGAGATCCTGTCGGGCGCAATTCAAGATAATGACCGGGGGCTGATAGTGGGTCGCCGTACCTTTGGTAAAGGTCTGGTTCAACGTCCATTTGACCTACCCGATGGTTCGATGATACGACTTACTACATCACGCTACCACACGCCCTCTGGCCGTTGCATACAGCGCCCTTATACCAAAGGAGACCGCACCGACTATGACCTTGACATAGTGAGCCGATACAATCATGGCGAACTGTTGAGTGCTGATAGTATCCAGTTTGTCGATTCACTCCGTTATAATACTCTTCATAACATGCGCCCCGTCTATGGCGGTGGTGGCATTATGCCCGACCTGTTTGTACCTATTGATACAACCGGTTTCTCAAGCTATTATCGAGATCTTGTAGCCCGTGGCCTGATTAACAATCTCGCGATAAGCTATGTCGATGAAAATCGAAAGGACCTTATGGCTAAGTATCCTACCGAGGAAGCATTTATTGAAGGTTTTAGCGTAACTGACGAGATGATAGATCGACTTGTCGAGATGGCAACTAAGCGTGATATCGAGCCTGATCCCGAGCAATTGGCGATTTCCCGGGCGACAATCGAAATTATTTTAAAAGGATTAATAGGTCGGGATCTATATGATGCTACAACCTATTACAAAGTTGTTTATCCGGTGATGAATCCCGAATACAAAGCGGCACTTAATCTTATAAATGATAGAGCGACTTACGATAAATTGTTGAAAAATGGTTCTGCAATGTAGTGTTATTTTTGGCTTCCTTGCTATAGGTGAGCTGATTGTATATCTAACAAAGGTTCCCATTCCCTCGAGCATAATAGGTATGATATTACTGACGTGCTCCCTGAAGGTAGGTCTGATAAAGGAGGAGTGGGTTGACCGCTTGGCCGACTTCCTTATAAAAAACTTAGGATTCTTTTTTGTACCGGCCGGTGTGGGGCTTATGAAGTGTTTCGGAATTATCAAAGCTCAATGGTTGCCGATAGTGATGGCTACCATTGTCAGCACGGTTATAATCATTGCGGTGACCGGTTGGTTTCACCAGTTTGTAAGACATACAGTACGTCCATCACGCCATGGCTGAGTTTCTGCAAAATAAGCTGTTCCTTATTGCGCTCACGTTTATAATTTATTTGGGGTCGCAATGGTTACAGAATAAGTTAAGGATAGTGTTGTTGAATCCTATCTTGATAACTATCATGTTGTTGATAGGTTATTTGATGTTGTTTGATATTGACTATGACGTTTATCACGAAGGTGGCGACTATATTGAGTTTTGGCTTAAGCCCGCAGTCGTTGCTTTAGGAGTGCCACTGTATCGCCAGCTTGAAACAATCAAGAAGCAGTTGTTACCTATATTGGTTGCAGAATTGGCCGGTTGTTTGCTGGGTATTGTTTCGGTGGTTGTTACAGCCGAACTTTTTGGTGCAACACGAGATGTTATTGTTTCTTTGGCACCCAAGGCGGTCACAACACCTATTGCAATGGAAGTTTCCAATGCAATGGGCGGTATTACCCCGTTAACAGCCGCAGTAGTAGTTTGTACCGGAATTTTTGGAAATCTTGCCGGGTTTAAGATCGCACAGCTGTCACGTGTTAAAAGTCCAATTGCGAGCGGGTTGTCGGTAGGAACGGCCAGTCATGCCGTTGGTACAGCAGCGGCTATGAACCGTAGTCAGCGTTGGGGTGCATTTTCAAGTTTGGGCTTGACTTTAAATGGCCTTTTTACCGCCATCATAGCTCCACCGTTGCTGACGCTGTTAGGCTATACACCTTAGAGTATGTTTGAATTTAACACACTCTTAGTTCTAAATCAATCTTGAGTTTCATTATATCATACAAAATAATTTTTATTATGAGATTAGTATCTTTTTTATTTCTTGGGATCATAGCTGCCGGTAACTGTGCGGCCGCTGTTAATTCCAATCAGTACCGTGCAGCCGATTCGACTGCTGTTAGGTACATAGGCCGTACTGAGGTGCAGCCCGGTGGAAACGATGTTAAATTTGATTGGAGTGGAGTCTATGTTGAGACAAAACTCGATGGTCGCGAATTGAAACTTCGCTTGAGCGACACCAAGCGAAGCTATTTTGATGTGATTGTAGATGGCAAGCCGGCAGGAAAATTCAGAGCTGAGGGGGTTGATACAATCGTGACAGTAGCTGAGGGTTTATCTCGTGGTGAACACGATGTCGTGATAAGAAAGCGTACTGAGGGTGAGACCGGAATGACAACCTTTCACGAGTTTTTATTGCCGCGTGGAGGGAAACTTACCGCAACAAAGCCACGGGATCGCTTCATCGAGATCATAGGTAACTCATTGTCGGCCGGTTTTGGAACCGAAGGGTTGGATCGATCAGAACCATTTACTCCAGAGAATGAGAATTGTAACCTTGCCTATTCAACTATTATTCCCCGTTTCTTTGATGCCGATTATGCAATCATTGCCCACTCGGGTCGTGGAGCCGTTCGTAACTATGGGGACTCCGTCAGAGTTTCGGAGATATCTATGCGCCATAAGTTCATGCAGACATTTGATGAAGATACGCTTTCCCGATGGGATTTCAGTGCCTATCGTCCCGATTTGGTTATTGTTAACCTTGGTGCCAATGACTTCTCGACCGAGCCTCATCCTTATCGTTCGGAGTTTGTCGGTGCCTATGCTGAGATTCTGAACAATCTTTTTGATAAATATGGGGATGATTTGAAAGTGTTGTGTGTTATTCCCTATGCGATTTCAGCTCCTGTCGAGGAATATTATACAGAGGCAATAGCAAAGGTTGGAAAACCGGGTATTCATCTTATAAGAATGCCGGTTGATTATATTAATTCCACTACCGACCGTGGTGCGGTGTGGCATCCAAATTACAACGGGCAGAAAAAGATGTCGATGTTGATGATTCCCTATGTCTCGACCATCATGGATTGGCCGATGGAATCCAAGTCGGTCGAGTAACTTCATTGTTTAATGGGTCTCTTTACTGTTTTTTTTGATAACATGGGGTAAAGTGACCCTATTAAAGTATAAGTCGATAAAGTAAAAAAGCAGGCGATGATTCTCATAAGAAAATCATCGCCTGTTTTAGCGTTGTTATGTGCGTTTGATCAACTTATGCCTCAACGGGCTGAATGTTGATGAATTGACGGCCGTTTTTACCCTGTGTGAATACTACAGTGCCATCAACAAGAGCGTAGATTGTGTGATCTTTGCCCATACCCACGTTCAAACCGGGGTGGTGAACAGTACCACGTTGACGCTTGATGATGTTACCGGCTTTAGCGTATTGACCGCCAAAAATCTTAACGCCGAGTCGTTTGCTTTCTGACTCACGGCCGTTCTTCGAACTACCTACACCTTTCTTATGTGCCATTTCTTTAAGATTTTAGGGGTTATGCTACTACGTCTTTAATCACTACTTGGGTGAAGTACTGGCGATGGCCGTTTTTACGACGATAGCCTTTGCGACGTTTCTTCTTGAAAACGATCACTTTATCACCTTTTACGAGGGGACGCTTTACCTCGCAAACTACTTTAGCTCCTTCAACGGTAGGAGCACCAACCTTAACGGCACCGTCGGCGTCAACTAATAGAACGCGGTCAAACTCAACGGTCTCACCCTCTTTTTTGTCGTCACCGAGATAATGAACATACAAGAACTTACCGGCCTCGGCCTTGAACTGTTGTCCTTGAATTTCAACAATTACAAACATTTGTTATTTAAGTGTTTATTGTTAACATCCGCCGGGCGGGAGCATGGCATTCAGTTGCCACTTTCCTCTTCTTTGAGCCCTTACGGCATAAAAAGCGATGCAAAGGTACAAATAACCAATGATATAGCCAAAAATTCGCATGCTATTTTTTTAATAAAAAATTCAAAATGTAATTTGTGCTGTGCGATTGCTTTATTTGAAAAATTTATTGATACAACAAGGGGCTTTTATTATAATTATAGTAAATTTGTGAAATATACTATAATTTAAAAACATATGCTTATGAGAAAGTGGATTGCGGTATCATTATTATCTTTTTGCGGTATACTTGTATATGCACAGACGGTTCAAGATGATTATAATGCTCTAAGCCAGAGTGATCAAGAGTTATTATCCCGATTGTTTGAGATGGTTGACAATGGCATGTCGGAGGTTGTTGCACCTGATTTTGATCAACTCTTGAAAAAGTATCCGAAGAATTATCTTGTACAATATGAGCGTCTATATAATCTTTATCTCTTGGGGCGATATGAAGAGGTGATGAAGGCGCGTAAATCCATGCTCGGTAACAAGCGTTCCACCGAGCGTGCCTACCAGATTATTGGTAATTCTTTTGATCTTACAGGAGACCGAAAAACAGCCTTTAAAGTATATATGGACGGTATCAAGCAGTTTCCCGAGAGTGGATTTCTGTTAATGGAGGTGGGAACTCTGTATTTGTTGGATGGGGACTATGATAAAGCATTGGAGTATTACAACAAGGGTATAGTCGCTCAGCCTAACTTTGCTTCCAACTATTTCAGAGCAGCCAATTTGTATTTATCGTCGACCAATTTTAAAGTGTGGGGATTGATATATGCCGAGTCGGCAATATTGTTGGCTCCTTCTGATGAGTCGAGACATAAACAATTGGCCGATAAGATTGTAAACTGTCTTAAAGAATCGATCAGCATGACTTTCGGAGATAAAGCGGTGTTGTCGGTAAACTTAGTGCCCGGTCGCGGAATGTCGGTTGATGAAAAATCTAAGGTAGTATATCTTTCGTTTCCAGGAGTTTATGAGGGCGCAATAATACAACCTTTGAACAAAATGTTCATGGAAAAAAATCAGTTTACTGGCAGTATTTCGCAACTTATCGAGGTGCGCAAAGGATTGGTCGAAGCCTATTTCACTATTACCGACAATCTATATGGCAGTTCGATGTATCTGTTAGAATTCCAAAAGAAAATCATCGATGCAGGTCATTGGGATGCCTACAACTATTTTTTGTTCATGCAGTGTTACCCCGAAGAATTTAAGGAATGGTATTCGGCAAATAGTGAAATATTTGATGAGTTTCTTCAATGGTACAACAACGACCCATACACGTTGGGTGAAGGACGTTCAGTGAATCAGTTGCAGATATTCAATTCCTATAGGCAATTGGATATGTTTGAATCGCTTCGTGTACAAGCTAAATTGCTTATAGACAGCGGTCAGAGTACTGAGAGTGGCGATTAGTGCTGATTGTACATGCAGTGTGAATAAGTAAGAATAAACTGATCCTAATTTCTGAGTGCGAGTGGATATACACCAAGCGGGCGATGTCATCGCGACATCGCCCGCTTGATAAACCAATCATTATCACATTATATCTTAGCAATGAAAATTCTCTCTTTCTTTATTATAACATTGCAGGTGACCGGTTAGTTCAGTTGTTATAAATTATTTTTGTCGAATATGCTGACGTAATAAAGCCGGCCTGACGTTTTCAGCATCGAGCCGGCTTATTGAGGTTGTTTGATAATTCCTATTTCATGGTTTGGAGTTGAGTAGGGTGGCGAAGACCGGTTCGAGTGAATCGGCGAACATCATAGCTCCGTAGTCGGTCAGATGTAATGCATCAACTGTGTGTTCGTTACCTTCGATTAGCCCATCGGCCGGTAAGTAGTGCAGGTTGGTGTATTTCTGTGTCAGATCGTTGTAGCGTTGTTTCATCATGGCGTTGTGACGTGTAGTGGCATCGCGCATTACTGTGTCAAACTGGTTGCGAGGGTGGTTGAGGCACTCGATGAATAGAATGGGAACTTCCGGATGGGCTGCCCTGACTATGTCTACAAATGGGACCATCAAAGTATCGATCTGCCCTGTCGAGCAGTTTGGTACAAAGTCGAGCACTATCAGTCCCGGGTCGGGAGTAGCGGCAATGACTTCTGCTATTTCAAGGTCAAGCTGTCCATTGCCACCAAAGCCAAGATTAATGATATCGTGGTTGAGGCGGCGACGCAGTTGGTTTGTGTGGCTCATGCCCGGTCGGTTTACACATCCACCGTGAACAAGGCTGGTTCCGTAGTATATGACTGGTTTATTGATCTCGGGAAGTGCTATTGTGGGGCGTGTGACGTGATATTCTTTGTCTACGCCTATGTAGAGGCTGTCAACACCATCGTAGAGCGACAAATATACCATGTATTCCCGAGGTTCAGGATTCATATTGTTGATCACGCATGTCTCGGTAATATTGCTCGACAAGTCGGGACGACCCGATTGGAGGAAGGTCCATGTCGAGTCGGGGGTCATGACATACAGGTCGAGCCCACGCACACCTGTGGGAGTCATAATGTTCATGTTGCTTTTGAAGACCGACTTCCATTTAAGGTGTATGGCGGGTGCGTCGCTTGCAAAACGTATGGCCATACCCGACGAATGGCGTCCAAGGCCATATAGCGCAGGACGTTTTACCTTGCTTTGTAACGAATCGGGGAGACGTTGGTAACGAAGCGAAGTTGATGTGTCGTCGACACACTTGCCCAGAAGTGGCAATGAATCACTTGAGTGCCAAACAATGTCGGCGTGGGCCGTAACAAGTGTCAGCGCGGCAATAATGGTTGATAAAATTAGTCTTTTCATTGGTTGTGGGATGAGAGAATCGATTCAATTAAAGGTTGTAATGCATCGCTGTAGCGAAGGAATCCTATGTCGGTAAAATGTAGTCCGTCTACCGTGTGTTCGTAGTCATCGCCCGTGAGGCCGAGTGCTTCGCGGTAATACATGTTACGGTATCGGGCTGACAAAGTGTCAAATTTCTGACGTAGCAGTACGCGACGTGGAGCGCATCGGTTTGCTACCGATGTGTCAAACCGTTTGGTAGGATGGTCAGGATCCTCGATAACGAGTATGGGAATATTGGGATGAGCCTTTTTTATGATGTCGATGAATGGTTCCATGAGTGTGTCTACCTGTTCATAAGTGACATTGGGAACGAAGTCGAGGACGACAAGCGATGGATCGGGTGTCGCGGCTATCAACCGGGCGATCTCAAGGTCGAGTTGGCCGTTTCCGCTGAAACCCAAATTGACGAACTCACGGTTAAGACGACGCGACATAATATTGGTGTGAACCATGCCCGGACGGTTTGCACATCCTCCCTGAGTCAAGCTTGTGCCATAGTAGATCACCGGTTTTAGGGTTGATGGCATAGCCACAGCTGGTGCTTCGAGTTTGTAGCCGTCGGCTGTTCCTATGTAGAGGCTGTCGACGCCGTCGTAGAGCGACAGGTAGAGCATGTATTCGCGCCACTCGGGATTGGTGTTTTGCAATATGGTGGTTTCTGTTGTCGCTTTGTATATGTCGGGGCGGGCTGATTGGGCAAATGTCCATGTGGAGTCATTCTGGAGAATATACAGATCAAGGCCACGGGTTCCGGTTGGAGTCATGTGGTTCATGTAGTTTTTCTGAACCGATTTCCAACGGGCGTGAATGGATGGCGAATTGCTGCGGAAGCGTATAGCCATGCCTGCACTGTTCTTGCCGAGCCTGAAGAGGTCGGGACGCTTGACCTGTGATTCTAACGAGTCGGGTATGCGCTGGTATCGAAGCGTTGTTGAAGCGTTGTCGACACACTTGCCCAGAAGTGGCAGCGAGTCGGCTGAATGCCACACAACAGCCATGCCTGACAATGATGATGCAACTGTCAGTGCGATTGATATGATGGCTCGACTTATCATTTGGAATTTTCTTCGATTATTTGTTCCAACACCGGTTGGAGTATGTTTGAGTATCTGATGAAGCCGAGGTCGGTGTAATGTATACCATCCACAAAGGCCTCGTGATCGTGACCGACAATGTCGATTGATGACAGGAAGTGGAGATTTGGGAATCGTGCAGCCAGAATGTCATATTTCTCTTTCATCAAGAGGTTGCGGTAGTCTACTTCGTGGCGCATTTTGTAGTCGTAGCGTCCGTGAGGGAAACGTGGGTCTTCGACAAACAGGATAGGGATACCGGGATGTGCTTTCTCGATAATTTCTACGAAAGGAATCATCAGAGTGTCGATCTGTGCTTCATTGACATTTGGTACGAAGTCGAGTACATACATAGCGGGATTTGGAACTGCAGCGAGAACTTCGGCAACCTCGAGGTCAAGTTGTCCGTTGCCACTGAAGCCAAAGTTAAGCATCTCGCGGTTCATTCGGCGAGTAAGAATGTTGGAGTGAGCCATGCCCGGGCGGTTGGCACATCCTCCTTGCAATATGCTTGTGCCATAGAGCACGACAGGTTTCTCGATACTTGGCAGAGATACTGACGGTTGTAGCAGCTTGTAGTCACCGTCAATACCAATGTACAGGCTGTCGATACCGTCATAGAGCGGTAGGTAGAGCATGTATTCTCGCATTACGGGATCCATGTTTGCAATGATAGTCGTTTGTGACGATTTGCTGCCTAAGTCGGGTCGTGCCGAGTTTACAAAAGTCCAGGTCGAGTCACCGGTAAGCGTGTATAGGTCAAGACCGCGAATTCCTGTCGGAGTCATGTGATTCATTTCAACCTTATAGAGTGAATTCCACTTAACGTTTATAGCGGGAGCATCGCTGGCAAAGCGTATCGACATGCCGGCAGGCTGAGTGCCGAGGTAGTAGACGGCATGACGCTTTACTTTAGACTCTAACGAGTCGGGTAGACGTTGGTAGCGATGGGCTGTGCAGGCATCGTCAATACCCTTTCCTATAAGAGGAAGCGAGTCGGCTGAATACCATTTTATATCGGCACATCGGGCAGAAACCGCTACCGACAGTAAAAGTAGGATGGTAAATATCTTTTTCATGATTTTTATATCTTTAATATCTTTAATAGGTGTGACCTTACTTATGATGTAAGGCCACACCTTGGTTTGTAGTTCAGGTATGTATCGGTTTATCAAGTACGCCAGTAGAGCTTGATCTTTGACAGATAAGCCGCCATGGCGATGGCGATGGCTGTGCAAATAATGCCTCGTCCCATAGCAAGTATCCAGCTTGATTCCCAGAAAGGAACAGCCGAGTCTCCGATACCTAAAAGGTTCATTAGCGGGAATATTACCATCGACGGAGCTACGTAAGCTACCATCGGGTTCTTGCCTGCGAGTGTAAAAGGTGAGGCAAGTGTGCGCCATCTGTATATGTCACATATAATGACGAGCATCGCGAGGCAGTAAAAAGCCAAGCCCGATGTGACGAAGTAGTAGCTATAGGTTGGATCGTCTTTTCTGATACCGCCTTGATATGCTTCCCAGAATAAACCGAGCATCAGCGCAAATGCTGCACACTTGACGAGGTTGCTGAGAATTTTTCGGTTTTCGGGTAGCCGGTTGGCAAAGTATATGGTAACGGTAGCTATTGTTGCACTTATCCAGAAGTTTGCTACAAGATGACGTCCAAAAAGCAGCGTTACGTTGACAACTATGATGGCAAAGCTAAGGAATGCAACCATGCCGGTAGAGACAGCGCGACGAGATTCGGTCGATGAACTTTCGAGTGAACCGCTCAATATCCATTTTCTAAGGAATTCGCCGGCAATTGTGCCGGGTATGACTACGAAGAGATATTTAAGGTAAACAAATTGATAAAGCCATGGGAAGGGTGTCCAATTGAATACTTTTTGTTGCCATGACCCATCGGCATTGTCACTCAATAATATTGCCATCAGGAATGGTAGCAGTGCAAGACGTGCCAATGGTTTACCTATGGTGCAAATATAGATGATCGTACCAACAGCAGCCATGTTGCCAAGCAACAGAATGATTATATTGCTTTTATATAGTATGGCGTCAAGGTGTTTGTCAAAGATCTGGAATTTTGAAGGATTGCTTGCCATGAACTCATCAGACAGGGTGACGTGGCTTTCAAGCCAGCCCATTATAGCACATGCGATGATTACACCGAGTACCGGGATAGCTCTGCGCACAAACGCATTCATTTTCCAAGGGAACCGGCTGAAGAGCAGGAATAGCACTAAGAATGCTCCGATAGTTATTCCCCAGCATTGTGGATCGGTAGGATGACCCAGGGCGCGAGCCACGATCCAGGGATAGCAGTTCTGGATAAAAATAGCGAAGAAAGCGAGTTTAATGCCTCTCCATATAGCTTCGACGCCAAGCACAGCGAGTCTTGTTCCGCGGTCACGGCGCGAGCCCACCGAGAATGGCATGGCTGCACCCATGGCAAACAGGAAGAATGGGAAGACGAGGTCGACCCACGTGATACCGTAGATTGACGGGTTGAAAACAAAGTCGGGTGGGGGCACCTGACAGTGGGACATCCATGGTGGCAGCACGGTGTTGCAAATGGTACCGCACAATACCATCATGGCTATTGTCAAGCCGCGCAGTGCATCGAGCGAGTCGGCGCGAAAGCTCTTCTTTGACAACGGTTGGCTCATGTTGTGGTTCATTACTAACGATTTATAGATTTTGTGATAAATTAAGTCATTGGGCGGCTTGGACAGCTTCTTTAAGAGCGTCAAACCATCCTGTCCTGATGATGTGGTAAAGTTCAAAGACCATGACACCATCGCTTTGGCGCACGTTCATTTCCACTGCTCTTTTAAACTCATTGACGTCTGAGTCATAATCGACGACATAGAGTCCGCCTTGGAATGGTCGTTCACCAAGTAGCATGCGGCTGTATCGGCATGCTCCTTCGACACACAGATGTTCACCCGACTGCCACTCAGAGTCGGTCTCGTTTTTCACCAGTCCGTTGGATCGGTAGTAGTCATCGAGAGATATGTTTTTGTAGTAGTTTCCATTGGTATACAGGTCAAGGAGGGGCGCAATGGCATATTCTTTGTACCGTGGTGTAGCCCAGTCGAAGTGGAGTGACGGGTCATACTCCGGGCCGGCCCAGTTGACTCCGACCTCGTAGTAGCTTGGGTACCAGGCGCCTGTATAAGCCCCGAATTTCAGGTCGGGGTTTACCTGTTTAAGTTTAGATCGTGTATCTTTGAAAAAGTTGTATATTACTGACGCACGCCATTCAATCCACTGTTTGAACAGAGGCCCGTCAATGCGATTGTAACTGCTGTCGGGCATCAGTTTCCATTCGTAGATATCTTCGGGGAAGCGTTCTATTTTCACTCCGGCATATTCTTCGAAAAGTCGCCGGCTTTCGGGTGAAAAATCGCTTGTGATATTATCGTAGCGGCAGCGGTCAACAAGGATGCCATCGACAGGATAGCGTGAGGCACATTCCAATAGCAGACTCTGTTCATAGTCTTGTACTGTCTTAAGGGCCGGATTACAGAAAGCTGTTCCGGGACCCTCGTTCTCGGGTGCCGGGACGATGCCTTTTCCTGGAATGTAGTTTTGTGATCGCCATGTAAGAGTGTCACCGGAGAGAATGCCTCCGCCTCTTACAAACCAAGGGTAGCTCTCACAAAAGATGTTGAATGCGGCATAAGCTGTCAATCCATGTCGCTTGGCCGATGTAAGGACTGTATCGAGATAGTCGTATTCGGGATCTATCCTGACTCCTTTCCAGTCGAGCAGGCGTGGTGCTATGTCGCTTTTGTAGCCTACCGAACTGCCTGTGTTACGTACATCGATAACCACAGTATTGAATCCGCAGTCGACTATACGATCCATATAGTAGTCGACCGTATCGGGACATGTGAAGCGTGTCCACATGCCCGATAGGTCAAGCCACATGATGTTATTTTTTTGATTGTGACTGCCGGCTGACATACTGATGATGGTAGCCGAAGCCGCGAGTATGAACGTTAACAGTGATTTAAGCATCTTGTGTAACGGTTTGGAGAGAGACTGTCAGTCAGGTTATTGTTTTTCGATGATTGTGGGCTCAGCCTCGTAGACATTGCCGAACCGGTCGGTTGCGCGTACAGTAATCTTCGCGTTGGGATTTACCGGCTTGGCATGGAACATGTGAGGATTTGGCGATGCCGATGTCCATGAATATTTAAGTTTAGAACGATCAGCTATGAGTGATACTGTGTAGGGATCGCGGGCTGAGAACTGAGTCATTTCGGCAACAACCTTCCCGTCTTCAATAAGTTCGACTTTCCACTGAGAGTCAGCGTTCCAAACGTTAGCTACTACATCGTCGGGAGCCTCGGGTGTAGTCCCCGGTAGATAAACACGCATTTGATGAGATTTATCAAATCCGGTCGATTTGTAGTACCAATTGAAATTGTCTCCATCAACCTTATAAATACCGTATCCACGCGGTGTTCCGTCTTCGCATACAGTTGTTTGCCACCATAAACCGCAGCCGGCGGCTGTGTTGTGCTCGTATAAATTCTCGTTGTGCTCAACATTGCGGTTCCAGTGTTGGTGACCGGTTATCATGTGCACGTTGTAGGGTTTGAGCAGCTCTATAAGATGGTTGGCGTTGACAGTCTCTTGTGAAACTGAGTATCCGTCATAGCGGAAAGCTTTATTTCCAGCCTCGTTTTTCAAGGGTATGTGCATAAAGAATACTACCGATGAGCCGGCGGGTACATTAGCGAGGTCCTGTTCGAGCCAGCGGAATGTGCGTTCGTCAATATACCCCATGTAAAAGTAATCGCGGCCAATGTAGAAACAGTTGTCGACGGTTATGTAATGGACGTTGCCACGGTTGAACGAGTAGTTGCTGGGACCAAAGTGTTTCTCGAAGCGTCCTTGTGATGTCTCGTGGGTGCGACCGTAGTATTGTTCGTCGTGATTACCCATTGTGTGGTAAACAGGGAAACCGAGACCTGCACGATGTTTGAGGCTTGAGGGATACAGCTCGGGGTGGTCGCCTACGATGTCTCCACAGTCTATGCCAAAGATGTCAATGTCGCCTAATGTTTTGAAGTGATTACGCGCATCGGCAACTTGCTTGTCGTATTCACATAACTCTTCTTCGGCAACTACCTGTATGTCGGCCTGCGTCATGAAGGCGTGATGCTTGTCGTCTCTGCTGTTTTTGATAAGGTTGAAGTCGTAGTAGCTTTCGTCGGACGTCAAGGGTAGATAGAAGAGCGGGTGGTTAAGCGAGTCGACTGGTGGAAGGTAGCCGGCTGGTGTGGATACACTGATGTAGTTTGCATCGGCATCAGTATCAAGTTTTAATATGCCGTTTGCATCGGTTGTAGTGCAGTTGTAGCCATCGCTTACGGTAACGCCTGCAAGCGGTGTTTTACC
>CANOKG010000021.1 GCA_947566655.1 uncultured Muribaculaceae bacterium
TCCTTATACCGGTCGCGCGAGTTGAATGTGAATGTGCCACTTATGACAATAGTTTTTCCGGCGAGTTTGGTTGATGTTTCTGACTCGTTGCGCTCAACGGCCATCTGTAGTCCTGCCATGCGAAGCCGTTCAATTATGGATCTGTTGATTTCATTGGCAAAGTAGTCTGTTATGCTGGTTGCGATACGTTCGCCAATATCATCGATTTCGGTGAGTTGTTCCACTGTCATTGACATTAAATTGTCTATGTTCAGAGACGCGCGTGCAAGTTTTTTAGCTCCGGTCTCACCGACATAGGGTATGGACAAAGCAAAAATTACACGTTCAAATGGCGTTTTCTTTGACTCTTCTATTCCTTGAATAACACGTTGTGCACTACGATCGGCAAAGCGGTCGAGTGTCAACAGTTTTTCTACTGTAAGGTCGTAGAGGTCGGCAATATTTGTAACTAATCCATTGTCAAATAATATCTGGGCCGTTTCTTCTCCTATACCATCGATATTCATCATGCGGCGTCCAACGAAGTGCTCGATACGTCCTACAATTTGAGGCGGACACCCATATTTGTTAGGGCATATCCATGCTGCCTCTCCGTCAATGCGTTCCAGCGGAGAACCGCAGGCCGGACAGTGTGTTACAAATTCAACGGGATGTGAATCATTTTGACGGGCTGATTGGTCAACTCCTGTAATTTTAGGGATGATCTCTCCGCCTTTCTCTACATACACCAAGTCATCGGTGTGAATGTTGAGAGATTTTATTATGTCGGCATTGTGAAGAGAGGCGCGTTTGACTATGGTACCCGATAGTAGAACCGGTTCCAGATTGGCTACTGGAGTGACAACACCGGTGCGGCCAACTTCAAAACTTACAAATCGCAGGTGTGTCAGTGCCCGTTCGGCTGCAAATTTGTAGGCTATTGCCCACCGTGGAGACTTGGCTGTGAAGCCAAGATTCAGTTGCTGTTGGAGTGAGTTGACCTTGAATACGAGTCCGTCGGTTGCAACCGGTAATTCTTTGCGTGCCTCATTCCAATAATTTATGAATTCATCAACTTCCTGAATAGTGTGTAGAGCTTTCATTATTGGAGCTACTTTAAATCCCCATTTCTTGGCAATCTCCATATTTTCGAGATGATTACCGGCCGGAAGTTGTGGTCCTAACAGGTAGTAGAAATAGGCATCGAGACCGCGGCGCGAAACTTCGGCCGGATTTAGAAGTTTCAAGGTTCCTGAAGCAGCATTACGCGGGTTTGCAAAAAGTGGTTCTTCGTTGAATGCCCGTTCTTCGTTCAGTTTTTCGAAGGCTGACCATGGCAGCAATACCTCGCCTCTTATTTCAAACATTTCGGGCCACCCCGATCCTGAGAGTTGCAGTGGTATACTTTTGATGGTTTTAATATTATCGGTGACTACATCTCCTTTTTCACCATCACCGCGTGTGACGGCTCTGATAAGTCTCCCGTGCTCGTAGATAAGAGAAATAGAGGTTCCATCATATTTCATCTCGCCAACGATCTCAAATTTCTGCTCTCCAAGTGACTCTTTGGTGCGACGCATGAACTCTTCTACTTCGCCAATAGAGTAGGTGTTGCCCAACGATAGCATTGGGTGTATGTGAAAAGCCTGATCGAACTTGTTGTTGATGTCACTGCCCACCCGGTGGGTTGGCGATAACGGGTCATCAAATTCAGGGTTTTCCTTTTCGAGCCTCTCTAATTCCTTGAGCATCATGTCAAATTCATAGTCGCTGATAGTTGGCTGGCTAAGGACGTAGTAGGAGTGGTTGTGGCGGTTTATTTCATCGCGCAATTGTTTTATGCGTTGTTCTATCTGGTTCATGGCGAGATGTTCTGATTGTCTATTAATTGATTACACGACGGGCGCCAACATAGCGTTTGCTATAGTAGGGTGACGAAATTCGGTCTACTCTGATACCCCCTTTAAGGGCTGCGTGTATGAAAATGATATCTCCTGTTTCAGGGTCGGTATCTATGGCTATAGCTACGTGGCCTACAGTGCTTGATCGGCTACCTTTAAAAAACAGCAGGTCACCGGGTTTGACATTATCGGTCGATTCTATTCCTTGCTTGAATTGATCACGTGAAGAGGCTCCGAGTTTGTAGCCAAATTGTTTGTAAACATAACTTGTAAATCCTGAACAGTCAAAGCCATTAGGCGTTTTTCCTCCTCTTCTATATTTGGTACCAAGGTGCTTGTCGGCTTCGAGTAACAACTCAGCAATAAGTTGAAAATTCATGTCGTCTTGATCAGATGAATCTTCATTGAAGTTGGTGTAATCAAGAGTCATGAAATTTGGTCTCTCGAGTATCGACCGGTCGTGTCCACTCGCGTTGTGGTTATTGGCAAATACCGTTACCAGAGCCAAGCAGGTTATGATTAATGTTAATATATTACGGAGCATTTTATTGTTTTTATGTGTGCGGTTTAAACACACATACAAAGGTAGATAAAAAAAAGGTCACTTCCACTATTTTACAGTGGAAGTGACTATTAAATATTGTTAGTGATGTCTATATCGAATTAATCGGTCAGACATTAAAACGGGTCGAAGCAGAGGCTTACATCATGCCGCCCATGCCACCCATACCTCCAGCGGGCATTGCCGGGGCAGGTGTATCTTCTTTCTTGTCGGCGATGACACATTCTGTGGTCAGTAGCATTCCTGCGATTGAAGCTGCGTTTTCAAGTGCAACACGTGTTACCTTGGCCGGGTCTATCACACCAGCGGCCATGAGGTCTTCAAATTCACCGGTGCGGGCGTTGTAGCCATAGTTCCCGGTGCCTTCTTTAACCTTTTGCACGATAACTGCACCTTCAACACCTGCGTTCGCAACTATTTGGCGAAGAGGTTCTTCGATGGCGCGACGCACAATGCTGATACCGGTAGCCTCATCGGGGTGTTCGGTAGGAATATCGTTCAGAGAATCAATGCAACGAATGAAGGTTACACCTCCACCGGGAACGATACCTTCAGCTATAGCGGCACGTGTGGCGCTCAAAGCATCGTCAACACGGTCTTTCTTTTCTTTCATTTCGACTTCGCTGGGGGCACCGATGAGCAATACAGCTACACCGCCTGCGAGTTTAGCCAGACGCTCCTGAAGCTTCTCTCGATCGTAGTCGCTCTTGGTCTGTTCGATCTGGGATCTGATCTGGGCTACGCGCGCAGCGATAGCGTCCTTGTTTCCGGCGCCATCAACGATGGTGGTGTTCTCTTTATTAATAGTTACAGTAGCTGCGCTGCCGAGCATATCGATTGTGGCTCCGTCAAGACGCATACCTTTTTCTTCCGATATGACAGTGCCGCCTGTGAGGATAGCGATATCTTCGAGCATCTCCTTGCGGCGATCGCCAAAACCGGGAGCTTTTACAGCACACACTTTCAAAGAACCGCGAAGACGGTTTACGACCAGTGTGGCAAGGGCTTCCTGATCGACATCCTCAGCGATAATAAGGAGCTGACGGCCATTCTGAGCAACGGGCTCCAAAACAGGAAGAAGATCCTTGAAGTTAGAGATTTTCTTGTCGTAGAGAAGAATGTAAGGCGATTCCATTGCACACTCCATCTTCTCGGTGCTTGTAACAAAGTAGGGCGAGATATAGCCACGGTCAAATTGCATGCCTTCAACAACCTCAACTGTGGTCTCGGTACCCTTGGCTTCGTCAACAGTGATTACACCTTCCTTTTTAACTTTCTTCATAGCCTCAGCGATGAGAGCGCCGATCTTCTCGTCATTGTTGGCCGAGATACGTGCTACATCTTCGATTTTCTTGAAGTCATCACCCACTTCAACTGCTATGTCGGCAATATGTTTTACTATTTTTTCAACAGCTTTATCAATGCCGCGCTTAAGATCCATAGGATTAGCACCGGCTGCTACATTCTTCAAACCTTCGTTGATGATAGATTGAGCGAGTACTGTAGCTGTTGTTGTACCGTCACCGGCATCATCTCCGGTTTTAGAGGCTACCTCTTTCACGAGTTGTGCACCCATGTTCTGAAATGGATCTTCAAGCTCGATTTCGCGTGCTACACTCACACCGTCTTTAGTGATGTGGGGAGCACCAAATTTCTTGTCGATAATTACTGTGCGACCTTTAGGGCCGAGAGTTACTTTGACTGCATCGGCAAGTGTATCAACGCCTTTTTTAAGCTCTTCGCGAGCCTTGATATCAAATTTTATTTCTTTAGCCATTGTGTTTTAGTTTTAAATGTCTTGATTTGGTGTGAAGTGGGGATTTATTCGCATACTGCCAGAATGTCGTTCTGACGCATGATGAGTAGTTTCTCACCATCTACTTCGATCTCGGTACCGGCATATTTGCCATAGAGTACGGTGTCACCGGTCTTTACTACCATTTCTTCATCTTTGTTCCCGTTGCCAACAGCGAGAACTTCGCCTTTAAGGGGCTTCTCTTTTGCAGTGTCGGGAATGATGATTCCTGATACGGTAACTTCTTCGGCTGCGGTGGGGCGTACGAGTACGCGATCTGATAACGGTTTGATTTTCATGATTTATTTAATTTTATTGAACTCTTTGACTTAAATAAGGTCAAGCTCAGTGTTATTTATAATTGATTTCTGTAAGATGTTATTAGCAACTTTCGTGCCAATTTTGTCACGTGTCATAAAAAAGTGACAGAATGACAAATTTACTTTTTCATCCTGTCACTTTCGATAACGTTTATCAGTGGAATTTAGTTCACTTGAATCGATCGGGGAGAGCCGACTTTATAGCCTCGGCCGTTTGTCGCATCACGATTTCTCGTTGAGTTTCATCGACCGGTGGTTGTATGGGTTTATGGATGGTCAGTTTTATAGTCCCCCATCGTGGCAGACGTTTGGTTCGAGGCATTACGTCAAATGCCCCGTCAATCGACACCGGAACTAACGGTAGGTTAAATTCCAATGATAACTGGTAGGCACCTTTTTTGAATTGACGCAGGTGCCCATCCCATGTTCGTGCTCCTTCGGGAAATACTACGAGCGACGCGCCTCCCTTCAATCGGCTTTCGGCCTCTTCCATTGTGGCTTTGACGGCGGCTCGCGATGATCGGTCTACGAAGATGTGTCCGGCGCGGTAGCAACTGTAGCCTACAAGAGGAATGCGGCGCAGGCTTTTTTTCATCATCCATTTAAAGTCGTGCCCTAAAAATCCATATATGGCGAAGATGTCAAATGCACCTTGGTGATTGGCTACAAACAGGTAGGAAGTGGAGCGGTTTACGTTTTCGTGTCCTACTACTTTTACCGTAACTAAATTTAGCCAGCAAAACAGTTTTGCCCAGCAATGGGCGGGATAATATGCTCCCCATCTGCTGCCACACGAGGCTAACACTATTGTCAACAGTGCAGCTAATATTGTAGCGACGAGCAAAAGAGGAAATGCTATCAGAAACTGGTAGAGGCGGTAAACCGGCATCTTCAACATGGTTGGCAAACAAAATTAGTAGGCAAACATCGGGTACTCTTGCATCATTGCGTTGACGCGTTCGCGCACGGCCTTTATAGTAGCCTCGCTTTCGGGGTTGGATAGAACGGTGTCAATCATCTCTACAATCTCGCCCATATGGGTCTCCTTCAAGCCGCGGGTTGTTATGGCGGCAGTACCCAGGCGAATGCCTGAAGTCTGGAAGGCCGAGCGGGAATCAAACGGAACCATGTTCTTGTTGGCTGTGATGTCGGCTTCAACGAGAACACGTTCGGCAACCTTACCGGTGAGCTCAGGAAATTTGGTGCGCAGGTCAACCAGCATGCAATGATTGTCGGTTCCACCTGAGATGATTTTGTAGCCTTTGTCAATAAGAGCGGCTGCCATGGTGGCGGCGTTTTTCTTAACCTGTGACTGGTATTCTTTGTATTCAGGTTGAAGAGCTTCGCCAAATGCAACAGCTTTAGCAGCGATGACATGTTCGAGCGGTCCTCCCTGTGTACCGGGGAATACAGCTGAGTCGATGAGTGATGACATCATGCGCACTTCTCCTTTTTTAGTAGTCTTTCCCCATGGATTTTCGAAATCTTTGCCCAACATAATTATACCTCCACGTGGACCGCGCAGAGTCTTGTGGGTTGTTGAGGTAACGATGTGGGCATATTTCAGTGGGTTGTCAAGTAGGCCGGCGGCTATCAGTCCGGCAGGGTGGGCCATATCAATCATGAGCAGGGCACCGATTTCATCAGCAATGCGGCGCATGCGGGCATAGTCCCATTCGCGCGAATAGGCACTTGCTCCGCCTACGATCAATTTAGGACGCTCTCTGAGTGCTACCTCTTCCATTTGATCGTAATCAACGAGGCCGGTGTCTTCCCTAACATTGTATTCAAGGGCTTGGAACATTAAACCGGAGAAGTTGACCGGGCTCCCGTGAGAAAGGTGTCCACCGTGGGACAAATTGAGTCCGAGAAATTTATCGCCAGGCTTTAGTGCTGTCATGAAAACAGCCATGTTAGCTTGTGCTCCTGAGTGGGGCTGTACGTTGGCATATTCAGCACCGTAAATCTCTTTCAGGCGGTTAATCGCCAGAGTCTCCACCTCGTCAACGACTTGGCATCCGCCATAGTAACGGTGTCCGGGATAGCCTTCGGCATACTTGTTGGTAAGACAAGAGCCCATGGCTTTCATTACCTGGTCGCTGACAAAGTTCTCTGAAGCAATTAGTTCAATACCTTTTTTTTGGCGATCGTGCTCGCGGTTGATGATGTCAAATACAATGTTGTCTTGTTTCATTGCTGTTTTTTGTACCTTTTGTGATATATAATGATGTTATTTCTTTTTTTTAACGGTCCATCCAAAGCGTCCTATTTCGTCACCTTGTTGGTAATAGTGTCCGTGGGAATAATTTATCAAGCCTGCGGCTCCAAGGTCAAATGCACCGGTGGCCGGGTCGATAAGTGACTCGTCGGCTCTTACGTTTACAACGCGTGCAATGAACATGTGGTGGCTACCCAGTGGAATTATCTGTTCCACTTTACATTCGATGCTGAGTGGTGACTCTGCTATTGACGGACAGCTTACCATAACGCCGGACTCTCGGGAAAGTCCACACTCGGCCCACTTGTCGAAGTCCCGGCCCGATTTTACTCCACACCAGTCGGTAGCTTTCGCTAATTTAGAGGTGGTCAAATTAACCGTAAATTCCATCGACTCCTTTATCATGGCATAACTGTGTCGTTCGGGTCTTACCGATATATACAACATGGCCGGGTCGGTGCATATAGTCCCAATCCAGGCTACGGTTATGATATTGTCATCACCGTTGGCATTGGCGCAACTTACCATAACTGCCGGCAATGGATATATCATTGTTCCCGGTTTCCAGTCTTGCTTCATAGAATGACGGCTTTATCGGCACTGATAGTGTGACTGCAGTAGTGACAACGTATGGTTACCGGATTACGGTTCACTACCGAGAATCGCGTATACATAGGCTCGTTGTTGGATATGCATTTGGGATTGTCACATTTTACGATACCAACTATTTCATCGGGCAACGCTACGGGTCGTTTGTCAGTTACAACAAAATCGTGAATGGTGTTTACTACGGCTGTAGGAGCTATTAATGCAATGCGATTAAGCACTGATTCAGGAAAGTACACATTGGCTACCTTTATGATACCTTTTGTATCAAATTTGGCGCTGTGAAGATTGTTCCCGATAGTTAGCTGTGTATCAAGATTCTCCAAACCTAATATTTTTACACACTTGAACAATGCACTCGATGGAATATGGTCAATCACGATACCGTCGCGAAGGGCGGCTACTGCGAGTTCTTTCTTTGCGGTCATGATTTATTGATTTAGAGGATTGATACCTAAGGCATTGCAAATCAATGCCTGACGCGTGTATAAGCCATTCTTGGCCTGGGTGAAGTAGTAGGCTTTTGGATTGTCGTCAACATCGAGTGAAATCTCGTTGACGCGTGGTAGCGGATGAAGAATGCGAAGGTTGTCGCGTGAATCATCGAGCATCGAATTATGAAGCGTGTATAGATCTTTCACTTTTTCATACTCCATGATGTCGGTGAAGCGTTCGCGCTGGACACGTGTCATATATATAATGTCGGAGGTATTGATTACCTCTGAACTGAAATCTGTATGTTCGGTATACCTGATTCCATGTTTATCGCAGAATTCAAGATATTCACGTGGCATCTGCAATTCTTTGCATGCCACGAATCTGAATGTTGGGTTAAAATACTTCATCGCCATGATAAGCGAGTGTACCGTGCGACCATATTTAAGATCTCCTACGAGAGTTATCGTGAGGTCATTAAGGCGTCCCTGTGTTTTGTATATGGAGTAGAGATCAAGCATCGTTTGGGAAGGATGCTGGTGGGCTCCATCGCCAGCGTTGATAATTGGTACATCGGTAACCTCGGTGGCATAGCGGGCGGCGCCTTCAAGGTAGTGCCTCATGATAATCAAATCAACATAGTTGCTGACCATGATTATCGTGTCTTTCAAAGTCTCTCCTTTCGATGAACTTGTGGTTGATGCGTCAGAGAAACCTATGATGCGACCACCAAGTCGGTTGACTGCGGTTTCAAAACTAAGTCGTGTGCGTGTCGATGGCTCGAAAAACAGAGTCGCAACTACACGACCATCCAAAATCTTATGGTTGGGGTGTTCCTCAAAGTAGCGCGCTAACTCTAACAGGTTCAGCATCTGCTCTTTGCTCAAATCTGAGATGGATACAAGGCTATTGGGATTCATCTTTGCAGAATTTTCTGCAAAAATAGCTAATTTTTTTTGCATATACCCTATAAACTCCCGCTAATTTTTTTCAAAATAGATCGTCGCAGGCTCAACCAACTATTTATTTAGTGTGTAAAAACCAGACAGGCTCTTAATTTAGTTCTGAAGTCCATTGACGCAGTCGTGTGGCGGTGAGTTCAGGGTGGTTTACCTCGTCAAGAATCAGCCCCACGGCTTTACCATCGCGAATGGCGTCGGAGTGGTCATAGTGGTATCCATCAGTGTTGAATGAACCTATGAATTCGGCTTCTGTTGGTTGCAGCCGGTCATAAATTTTGCCAACTGCATCGCAGAAGGTATCAGACATAGTCTCATCACCACAACCAAAGATGGCAATTCGTTTGTCTTTCAGATCCATTGCTTCCAGGCCGGCGATAAAATCATACCAGTTGTCCTGCAAGTCGCCCGATCCCCAGGTGCTGGAACCTAAAATAAGCGTCCGGTAGTCAGCTACAACCGATGGTGTGGTTTCAGCAACATTGTGAACATCGGTATTTTGTATTCCCAATATTTTGGCTAACTGTTTGGCTATCTCTTCGGTTGTGCCGGTTGTTGATCCATAAAAAATACCAAATTGCTTCATATGATATCAGTTTATTAAATTATTAAATAATATAGTGTTTAACGACTTTCGTAGTATTAAACCTACTCTACTAACATGGTTTGTGCCATAATGGTTCGTTTGGGGTAGTGTGTTTTCAAAAACAAACGCCCGTCAGAACATTTTGTCCTGACGAGCGTGAAATTAAAAATGCTTTTAAAGCATTAAGGTTACATTTTCTACATCGGGGTCTACTGCAATGATCTTCCCTTTTGGGTTGATAAGAAATGAATGGAGTCCGCGATCAAGGTGATAACTCTGCTTGATCAAGCGGGCAATGTCGCCCTCGACGTGATATTGCTGGCTTTCTGTGAGATTGTCTCTCTTGACTACCTCTCCAAACAACACCTTGTTGCTGTCAAAGTTAATCGCAATGTGGCGCAGTTGGTCGTTTTGGTCGGCTAAGGCTGTGTATTCGTTACATCTTACTCGTGACAAAGCATCGTTTGTCGACCAGAATGTAACTAAAACCATTTCACCCTTGAAATCGCTCAATGTAGTGATACCATTATTCGAGTTTAAAAATATCTCGGGAGCGTGGTATCCAACTTCGGGCGCTGTCGCCCGGTCGTTGAATGCCGAGAGGGTGATGACCAAAAACGTGAAGCTCGCAATAATCAGAATTGCTTTCTTCATAATTTTGGTTTTGTGTTTAACTTAAGAATCATATCTCGCACGGTAGGGAGAAAGTGGAGTTCCCCTCTCTGTAATGTGAGGCGTGATTCCTGCCGATTTTCGGCTCGTAGGTCATCTCTATGACTACGTTGCGTGTATTTTCATGTGGCAAATTTACCTATTATTCAGTGAATGTACAACTTTGTAACATGTTGGCAACCTGTTTTGTTCGGCTGTAAGGAGTCAACTCTCTTGAAGTGGAGCCGATTTCGGGAATATTGTTAAACTAAGTTAACAATAACGTTTTTGGTCGTTTTTATGGCCTGAATTTAGCTTCAAGCAGCCGTTTCTGTGCTGTTGAATAGAATTGGGGTGAGAGTAGCTTGAACCTGTCGGCGTTGTTGTTTTTGATATAGCTTTGAATTATTTTATACCCTACCAGTCGGCCTGTTTTGCCTGGAAGTTGAATTTGTCCGAAATCAACAGAGGGAGAAGGTTGGATGAGGCGATCAATCTCCTTGTTGTCAGTAGAGTATAAAAGATTGTTGGCTGCGATAGTTTGCCATATAATATTCAAATTATTATTGAATGTGGTGTATTGTTCTTCTGGTATGCCAAGAACTTTTGCGGGAGTGCTATTGGTCAATCGACACAATTCGTTAATTATTGCGCCTTCATAAAACATACGTTCGAGTAGTGTTTCTTCGGTAGGGGAGTAAGGGTAATTTACACGTATCACGGCTTCGAGTAGGTCAAACGGTATACGATCAGGATTTTTTAATACTCGCATGTAATCAGGCATCCCTCTGTATCCCTCATAATCGGCACCAAGATAGTGGTTCAAGGCGATAAACGCGATGCTATCGCTTATTATGACTTGTTGATTATAGGGGCTCGCAATTCCGTAGACGTGAGTTATAGCGATGCTGTCACCATATACTTTTACAGGTGATACTCCACTGGTCGAATCCAATCGGTCTATTATGTCTGAGCCAAATACCTTCGTAACGCGACTCTCATTTAGTAGTGTTAAAGCGCTGTCTTGCGATATATCGTCAAGTCCCATCATAGATATATACAGATTCACTCCAGGCTCTAACGAGTCAATGTCAATCCCATTGGGATAATCATAAATCATTTTGTCAATGCGTTCGATATCAAACGACTGCAACGGCGGTTCTTCGTGGCTGTCGGTACAGGACAAAAAACCCACTGTAAGACAAGTCAAACAAATCCACTTCATCATAAATCAAAAAATTACAAAACTAACTTCCACAAAGGTAATCAAATTAGTCGATGTTGGTTGAATTTTAACTCGTATTAAGGCTCTAATATTCTTGTGATTTCTGATTTTTGGTCAAAATCACCATGTATTTGATTATTTGTGGCACAACAGGTAGGCTGTTTTAGGTTATTTTCTTACTTTTGTGAGATATTTCATTGTTGATATGATTTTAATAAAAAAATATATATTAGTTTTTATCCTTGCTTTACTTTCGTCCGGTTTTGTTTCGGCCAAGGATTTTGTCCTGGTAATTGATCCGGGGCATGGTGGTAAGGACGTTGGCGCCCGTGGACTTAAGGCTTATGAAAAGAATATAAACCTCGCTGTCGCTAAACGGTTTGGTGAAAAAGTCAAGAAGGAATGTAAAGATGTAAAGGTCGTTTTTACTCGAGCAAACGATACTTTTGTGTCTCTCAAAGATCGAGCAGCTATTGCCAATGATGCCGAGGGTGATCTCTTTGTATCGATACACGTAAATTCGTTATCGGCCAAAGCACGCAATAGGCGCACGATAAAAGGTGCCGAGGTCTATACCCTTGGATTGCATAAGTCGGAGGATAACCTGGCGGTGGCAATGCGTGAGAACTCGGTAATGTCATTGGAATCAGACTTTGCAGAGACTTATCAAGGATTTGACCCCGAGTCGTCGGAGAGTTATATTATTTTTGAACTAAGTCAGAGTCTTCACATGGACCAAAGTATCGAAATGGCCGAACTTGTTCAGCAATCGCTTGTTACTAATGCAGGTCGCTCTGATAAAGGAGTGCGTCAGGCCGGATTCTGGGTTCTCTGGGCCACATCCATGCCTGCGATATTAATTGAACTTGATTTTATTTGTAATCCTACTCAAGAGAAGTTTCTCGCATCGGAGAGTGGACAGCAGAAACTCGCCGATGCTATTTTCGAGGGGTTTTTAACATATAAGGAATACAATTATCATCAGGAAAGTGATAATGAACCATAATGATGACGCTGTGAGTTTGATAAACATAATCTTATTAAATAGTAAATAATTCAATTAATAATATGAAACGTAATTTCTTTATCGGACTAAGTGTCCTGGTAGCTTTATTTATTTTGTATTTCGGACTCGAATTTCTTAAAGGAGTAAATATGTTTAAGGCTGCCAACTACTATACAGCATCGTTTACAAACGTGGCTGGGCTACAGATTTCGGCTCCTGTCTCGGTTAATGGGTTCAAGGTTGGGCAGGTGAGCAATGTAAGGTATGAATATGATAATCCGGGCCATGTTTTGGTAGAGATGAGTCTCGATAAGGAATTGAAGGTGCCTCAAGGATCGAAAGCTGTTATTGAAGCCGATATTTTGGGCACAGCTACAGTAAGACTCGATATGGCAGCTAACACTAACTACCATAATGTAGGTGATAAACTTATAGGTGAAACGGCTTCAGGTATGATGGACAAGGTGTCGGCCGATTTGATGCCTTCGTTAGGTCGTATTCTGCCCACGGTCGATACATTGCTGACCAATGTGAATGCTCTTGTTGCTGATCCGGCATTGGCGGTGTCGGTAGCTCGTCTCGACCAGATAACCGCATCGTTGGCTTCGACTCTGAATAGTCTTAATCGCTCGGTGGCCGAATTACCTGCGGTCATGAGAAACGTCCAAGGGATTACAGAGAATCTTGATTCTATGTCGGGCAATCTCAATCGTCTTACAGCAAGTTTGGATAATGCAGGTATTGAGGCTACGATGCAAAACGTGCAGGCTGTTTCGTTACAGCTTAAGGAGCTTACCGAGGCTTTGAACTCCGATCAGTCGTCGGTGGGCCAGCTGTTGCATGATCCACAGTTGTATAATAACTTGAATAATGCGGCTGCTTCACTTGATTCGTTGCTTATTGATGTGAAGAAAAATCCTAAGCGTTATATCTCGATCAAGCTTTTGTAGTAATGATGTAAACGCGATTTAAGAGCGGCTTTATTTAGAATCATTCTAAATAAAGCCGCTCTTAAAGTTTTAGTTTAAAATCACGCATTATTAGAGGGTTCTTTATCTGTAACAAGACTGTTGACAAATGAAAAATGTTAATAACTACATTTTTGTGACTTAAAGCATAATAAGCACTACAGTAGATAGTTGTGGCGAATTGTTGAAGTGTAAATTTAAGTAAACAGAGTGCTTATAAATAAAACACTGAACATCAGCTTACTGTATAAAAATTGTGATTTCCAAATATTTTGCACATTGTTTTTATTCTTTTTTATTCAGAATTTTGTAACCGCAAAATTAACAGCTAATGACAACTTCTCATTGCACATATAATTGGAATGATTGCCTTGCTATCTTCAAGGACAACTTGCCGCTTGACCAATATACATCATGGTTTGAGCCGGTATCGGTTGTGAGCTTTGTAGATGGTAATCTTACCTTGTCGGTGCCTTCACCCTACTTCGTAGAGCACTTGGAGGAGAAGTATCTTGGTATTATCGGCTCGGTACTGAAACGTGTATATGGCGATAATGTCAGTCTGTTCTATCAATTTGAGCAGATTCAGAACGAGCCGGCTACTAAGGTTGATATGCTTAGTGATAACCGCAGTAAGGTTATCAAGGACGAGCCTGTAAAGGCAAATCCATTTGAAGCGCCTGCCCAGGTTAGTTTTGATTCGCAGCTGAAACCCCACTATACATTTGAAAACTACTGTGGAAGTATCAGTAACCGTTTAGCCTTGTCTATTGGTGAAACTATCGCTAACGATCCTCGATCTACTACTTTTAATCCTTTGTTCCTTTTTGGCCCGTCGGGTTGTGGCAAGACACACCTTGTGCAGGCAATTGGCATAAGAATAAAAGAGTTGGATCCGAGATCGCGGGTACTTTACATAAATGCCCGCTTGTTTGAGAGCCAGTGTACAGCAGCGTTGCGCAATGGTCGCATCAATGATTTTATGGCATTCTATCAGAGCATAGATGTCTTAATTATCGACGATATACAGGATCTTATCGACAAAGAGCGCACTCAGGTTACTTTCTTCCATATTTTCAACCATCTGCATTTAAATAATAAGCGCATTATATTGACAAGCGACTGTCGCCCATCACAACTTAAGGGGATGCCCGATCGTATGCTTACTCGCTTGAAATGGGGTATGACAGTGGAACTTGAACGCCCTGATTTAGAGCTGAGAAAAGAAGTTCTGCGTCGTAAGGCCGCGCTCGATGGACTGAGCATTTCCAGTGATATTCTCGATTTCATAGCCGAGAACGTTACCGGTAGCATACGTGAACTCGAGGGTATAATAGTCTCTTTGCTTGCCCATGCAACGGTCTTGTCTCAGGAAATTACAATCGATTTGGCTCGAACGGTGATAAGCAATTCGGTGAAAGTGGCTCGTAAGCAATTGAACTTCGAGATGATAACGCAGAGCGTAAGTTCTTATTATCATATCGAGCCCGATGATATATTTACAAAATCGCGCAAACGCGAAATATCCGATGCTCGACAAATGGTAATGTTCCTTGCTAAGAAACACGCCAAAATGCCGCTCACTGCCATAGGCACTCGCCTGTCAAGAACACATGCAACTGTGCTCTATGCCTGCAAGAACATTGAGGAACGTCTTCCTATTGAGAAACAATTGCAGGAAGATGTTGCAAAGATAGAATCAGACTTGCTTAAGTAATCGATTCGTTTAATAGAATCATGTTCTTGTTATGTCAATCTCTCAGTTCATTAAACAATTGTCGATTAATAATAATCGCGAGTGGTTTGCCTGCCATCGTCAGGACTATGACTTTGCCTTGTCTGAGTGGTATGATGGACTTGATCAGTTGATTGAGCTTGTCGGTGATTATGAACCTCGATTAAAGTTTGCTAAGCCCAAGGATATTTCATACCGCATATATCGAGACACACGATTCTCTTCCGATAAAACTCCTTATAAGGATCATTTCTCAGCAATTCTTGCGCCATTAGGTAAAAAGGTTGACTCGGCTGCTTATTACATTCAAGTAGGAACAACTCGTGAGAATACTTTTATTGCAGGTGGTGCATGGTGTTGTGAAACAGCTACAATTAAAAAATTGCGTAAAGCTGTAGTTGATAACATCGAGGAGTTTACCGAAATAATAACAAACCCGGCCTTGACAATTGTTTATCCCGAGTGGATGGACAGGAGTTTGAAGTCGGCACCAAAGGGGTGGCCGAAGGATCATCCCCATATCAACTTGATCAAAATGCTCGGGTATGTTCGTTGTCACTATGTTGAACCCGACATGTTCGACAATCCCAACTGGCCGGTTATAATCAATGATCTGCTAAAACCTCTTAAGCCATTAAATGATTTTCTGAACTATTCTCTAACTGAAGAGTAGCCTCTTTTACTTAAAAGCTTTATCTCTTCATAAATCTCCCTCTCCATTGAAAAATTTTCTATCAACACTATTTTTGCTTCCTTGGTTTGCGCTTCAAGCGGCAGTTCCGTCAACATTGAATGAAGCTTTAATTATTCCCGATGATACATTACAATATGATCATGCAGGGAAGTTTATATCCGAGTGTATCTTACATACCGATGATTGGAATTCTTATCGTGAGAAACTCAGGAACGATTGGTTGTCGATAATAGGAGAATGGCCCAATGTCATTTCAGGGAAAAAACTACAATATATAGGCGAACCTGAGCGCTTGGATCATGGTATTGATCGCTATAGAGTATCGTTGGAGTGGTTGCCCGATGTCGTTACGGAAGGATATCTGTTGATACCGGGAAGCAGAGGTGTTAAGCCGGCGGTGATCACATTTTTTTATGAGCCTGAAACATCGGTAGGTATTGGTGGTAAACCGTGTAGGGATTTTGCTCTGCAATTGGCGCGTTGTGGCTTTGTCACACTTTCACTGGGGTCAACCGAGACTACTGAAGCTAAAACATACGGCATTTATTATCCTTCAATTGACAATCCTGTGATGGAGTCCCTGTCGGCCATGGCTTATGCTGCGGCCAATGCTTACGAAGCCCTTGCATTGGAGACCGAAGTAGATGCTGACCGCATCGGTGTTTTGGGGCATTCATATGGTGGTAAGTGGGCTATGTTTGCTTCTTGTCTTTATGATAAGTTCGCTTGTGCCGCTTGGGGAGATCCCGGTATTGTATTAGATGAGACTAAAGGTGGATATATCAATTACTGGGAACCTTGGTATCTTGGATGGAGACCAAGACCATGGTCCGATACTTGGAATCCTGAGGGCTTTGAACGTCCTTATGGAGCATATAAAAAATTGAAAGAAGAAGGTCGGGATCTTTATGAATTGCAGGCGTTGATGGCGCCTCGGCCATTCCTTGTTTCAGGAGGTTTTGCCGATGGTGAGGATCGATACCCTGTTTTTAGCTTGGCTACGTTATACCAACGGCTGGGTGTTGATCCTGCTATATATTTCACCAGACGACCATCTCACGATCCCGATGAAGACTCAAATAGACTTATACAGGATTTTTTTAAATATTACCTTATGGATCGTTAGTGGTGAGAGCGGCGTGACGCATCGATTCGCAGCAAGATAAACAGCAGGAATGTGAATCCCCAAAGCGAAGATCCTCCATAGCTGAAGAAAGGTAGCGGAATGCCGATTACCGGACATAGTCCAATTACCATGCCTATGTTGATACAGAAATGTACTATGAAGTAGCTTGCAACACAGTAGGCAAACACGCGACCAAATGTAGTGGGCTGACGCTCGGCTATAACAATAACTCTAAGTATAAGCAATACAAACAGCATCATTGTTATTGAGGTGCCCACAAATCCCTCTTCCTCTCCTATAGTGCAAAAAATAAAGTCGGTGTGTTGTTCAGGTACATATTTAAGCTTGGTTTGAGTCCCTTTAAGGAATCCTTTGCCTGTAAATCCACCCGAACCGATCGCGATTTTAGACTGGTTCACGTTGTAACCGGCTTTGAGAATGTCCTCTTCTATTCCTAACGCGACTTTGATACGCATTTGCTGGTGGGGTTTCAGTACTTCAGTAAATACATAGTTTACCGAGAACATGAACCCAATCGCAATGATGGCTGCTCCAACAGCTGCTGTGATTTTCATTACGTGGAGACGTAGTGTCTCGATAAGACAATAGATACATGCAGCGGCTATGATGCCGGGGAAGAGATATTGCCCCGGTATTTCAATGCCGGTGAGATTAAGTATCCACAAGATAATTCCCGAACATAAGAATCCAAGTCCTAAGTTGCGTGCCACATCGGTTGTCTTGCTATACATCGCCACCATTGTTACCATTGTCAGCATGACAATGATATACACAGTGAATTGTCCCGATGGAATACCCAGAACCATTGTTTCGGTAAATTTTACCGAAATTACAAAAATGGCAATGGCGAGTACTGCCGAAAGAAGTATCAATCCGCTCATACCTTCACGGTATAGAACGAAGAACAGTCCTAAATATACCAAGGCCGAGCCGGTTTCGTTCTGAGCCAATATAAGGGCTATAGGTAGAAAGATTATGGCTAAAGCTTTGAAATAGTTGGTTGAACGGGCATTAAGAATAAAGTTGTAACCACTGAATAGTTTGGCCAGCGCCAGTGCGGTGGCAAATTTTGCAAATTCGGCCGGCTGTATGCTCATTGAGCCAATAACAATCCACGAATGGGAGCCTTTGATATTGGGCGCAATAAATATAGTGAGTACCAAGAGGAGCATAACCGCTATATAGATAGGGTAGGCATAGGTCTCATAGAGACGTGCATCGATCAGTAACAGTCCGAGACCTAATAAAAACGAGAGCCCTATCCACCTGAGTTGTTTGCCCGAAAACTCGGTATAGTCAAAAATGCTTGCATTGTCAAAATCGTAGCTGGCGGCATAGATGCTGATCGCACCGGCTACAACCAGTAATACATACAATATCACTGAGAACCAGTCGATGCCTTTAAAGGGCGACTCCTGTCCCCGGCCATAATTAGTGCTTCTTAACTCCACTGTAAATGATTGTGTTTGATTCGAGCATTCGTTGCTCAAGATATTTGCGTTCGGGTGCGATGCTACCCTTTAGATATTTCTCTATTACAAGACTGCCGATAGGCACGCCATAGGTAGCTCCGTATCCGGCATTCTCGACATAGACACATACAGCTATCTCAGGATCATTATAGGGGGCAAATCCTATGAAAGCTGAGTGGTCTCGACCATGTGGATTCTGCGCTGTTCCGGTTTTACCGGCAACCTCAATATCGGGTAAGTTGGTCAGGCGGCACGTACCACCTGTTACGGCCATTCTCATTCCCTCGGCAACTTCGTTATACCATCGTTGTTCAATGGAGGGGAACCGTTGCTCTCGGTATATTTCGGGTAGTATGGTGTCTTGAATCTCTTTTACAACGTGGGGCGTAATGAACCATCCGCGGTTGGCTATTGTAGCACACACGTTGGCAATTTGGAGTGGAGTGGCGCATATCTCGCCTTGTCCTATAGATACCGATATGATTGTGTTGGCGCTCCATCGTCCCTCGCCATATACTTTATTGTAGAAAGGAGCATTGGGAATGAAACCACGGCTTTCGCTCGGCATGTCAACACCAAGTTTATATCCATAGCCCATTGACACTAAGTGGTGCTTCCAAACCTCAAATGCATCGGCAGGGGTGCCATACTTCGAGCGTTTGTCAACAAGAGCTTTAAAGCCCCAGCAAAAGTATGCGTTGCATGACGTTTGCAGTGCCGGTTTCAGTGGCAAAGGTGAACCGTGGCTGTGGCAGCCGACTCTAAGTCCGCCCGAAATAAATCCGTTGTAACAAGGAAAGGCTGTGTTGGTAGTTATGATTCCCTCTTGTAACAAAATTAATCCTTGTCCCGGTTTGAACGTGGAACCGGGAGGATAAGCTGCCATCAATGATCTGTCGAATAGTGGCTTATATGGATTATTGACCAAATTACGGTATTCGCGGCCACGTTGACGCCCAACGAGCAGTGTAGGGTCGTAGGTGGGGCTTGAGACCATAGCGAGAATTTCACCCGTCTTGGGTTGAATCGCCACTACGGCTCCTATCTTATTGACCATCAAACTTTCGGCATATTGTTGTAAACCAAGGTCAATACTAAGTTTAAGATTGCGGCCCGATATGGGAGCAACATCCATCGCTCCATCAAGATATCGACCCTGAATGCGGCCATGAGCATCTCTGATCAGTACTTCAACGCCTTTGTGACCTCTGAGGTACTCATCGTAGCTTTTTTCTATTCCCAAGTCGCCACAGTAGTCGCCACGTTGGTAATAAGGGTCGCGTTCAATGTCGGCCGGTGATACTTCGCGTATGTTACCCAGAACGTTGGCTGCTGTTTTATGATTGTATTGCCTAAGTATTCGTTTCTGGATAAAGAATCCCGGATATCGGTATAACTTTTCCTGCAGACGACCGTAGTCCTCGGCCGACAGGTGGGTTATAAGTACCTGAGGAGTATAACTTGAATAACCTGCCGAACGTTTCATGTCTTGCAGGCGGGAATCGAATTGTTCCCGGGTTATATTTAATGTGTGACAGAAATCAAGTGTGTCAAATTGTTGAACATCGCGAGGAATCATCATGACATCATAGGCCGGTTGATTGTACACTATGAGTTCTCCGTTACGGTCGTAGATAAGTCCGCGCGATGGGTATACCGTCTTGTTTAGAAACGCATTATTATCGGCATAGGCTTTGTACTTGCTGTCATTTATTTGTAAATCAAATAGCCTTATAAGGTATATAAGCGCAATAAATAGCAGAAATCCGCCTATTACATATTTTCGTTTTTCAAGTCTATAGTCTTTTCTCACTTCGTTGGTTTAACCTATCAATACACATTATAAATATAAACGTCAATATACTGCTTCCTATTATCCTGAGAATCAGATTTCCGATATTAAAGAACGTGAACGACTCGATGGTAAAGAACAGGGTACAGTATATTAGTGAGATGCTGATTGCATATTTCATGAAGGCAGCGACTCCGAGCGATTTCATGCATGGTTCGGGGGTGGTTAAATCTTCCTCTCTTGGAAAGTATAACCTGAGTATAGGTAGCCTGAGCGGTGCTAAAAGCGTGCAGGCAAGTGCATTCATACCCAATGTGTCACTGAAAATATCAACCGACAAACCAGTGCAAAATGATAAAGTAAGTACCCACATAAGGCTCATGGTTACCGGTAGTCTCATAATAAAGTATATGAAAGCCAGAGGTATAGCTATATTGAACAGGTATAGCCGGTTGAAAACTAAAACCTGAGCCAATACTAATACCAAGAATAGCAGAGTGAACTGTAATATGCTTTTTGCCATTGCTGTAGGTTGTGTGATATTGCGGTCTCTGTTCTATTTGGAATCTTTTGATTCCAATACTTTTATTTCTTCTCGGTTGTGACTTACAACAAGTCTTACGGTGCTCAACTTTGTAAAGTCGGTGAGTAATTTTACTCTT
>CANOKG010000022.1 GCA_947566655.1 uncultured Muribaculaceae bacterium
CTATTGCCGTTTCCTGAAAAGTATATAATCACGTTTTTAGATGTTGTTAAATTGTTACCTGTGTTGCTCCGTATCCATATTCTCGAAATGAAGCATCTTGTACCTGGTGTCCTTTATACCTGTGATTCAGTTCTTTCATAATAGCATTGCGAAGTACACCCTCGCCTTTGCCGTGTATGAATATAATTTTTTGGCCCTGGTGTTTCAGATTTTCGTCCATTACTCGTCGAAATTCATCGATCTGTAGATTCAGCATGTCGGCCGAAGATAGGCCATTGGTGTTATCTATGAGTTCATTTATGTGTAAGTCTACCTCTATGACATCACCGTTTCTTTTATCGGCCTTTTTCAGCGACCTTTTAACAACAGGTTTCCTGTCTATATTCTTTTTTTGCCTCAGGGCTTTTTCAAGTTTATTGCTGTCTACTGTGTGTTGCTTCATCGGTCGGTCATTTTTTACTATGTCGTAGGCGATGACGGGAATATCAAAATAGGGATTTTCATGGAAGCAGTGTAGCTTGAAGAAGCGTGTCGCGTCAAAACTGTATTCAACCAGCGCGGGATTCTTCAGCGTGTATTCCTTATCTTGCTTGAACGCTATATATTGAATGGCTATGTGATCAATGTGTGCAAGCATGTCATTGGTGACGGTATCTATCCTCACTTGTATGTTGGGTTCGACAATGCCAGCGTATCTTGTTGTCCATCCGGAATCGCTATCATCGCGGGTCATGTAGCAGAAGTACATGTAGTAGTTGGAGTCGTTTACAAGATAGGTGTCAAAGGCTGTTGTATTCAAGAGTTTCAATTCTTGAGGTTCATATCCAAGCACAAGGTTTATAGTGTCACCTGATTCGGTCTCTGTGACATCTTCCTCGCTATCAATCTTGGTATTTGAGTCGGCTGCTATAGCTACAGCCGGACTTTGTTGTGTTGTCCCTCTTTTAGAGTTGCTGTTTTGATGATGTTCTTGCACAGGATTACTATCGACTACAACGCACTCTTTCAGTAGCACGGGGATTTCAAATCCGTCATTATCTTCAACGTGAGCAAGGTTCCCCTCGATACGTACAACACGACCTCCTCCTACTGAGTTTAGAAATCTTACGATATCTCCTATTTTAGCCATTATATTTATTTTTTAGAGTCGATTTGTTTAAGTAGCTCTTCAACGGCAACTTTAAGTTGTTGGTCTTCTCCAAGTACCACTTGAGCCGGATCGTTGTCAATTTTCACATCAGGTTCAAGCTGGGTGTTCTCAAGATAGCTACCATCAGGAAGTTGATAGCCTATAACCGGTATGCCGAAAATCAATGAGGGGTCTTGCATTGTAATCCAGTTGACACTTGTCATCGTACCGGCAACTGGCATACCCACGAGTTTGCCGATGCCTTGGTGTTGGTATACCCAGGGCGTGCCATGAGCGTTAGAGTAGCATGCTTCACTCTGAAGCATGATGCTCGGTTTGTTCCAACGGCGGCTTGGCATGTCACACGATTCAGTACCGCGTACAACCTGTGTGAAGTATTTTTTACCTGAGAATAATACCTCGATATCTTCATGCATGCGACCGCCTCCGTTCCAGCGAATGTCTATAACGATGCCTTCGCGGTCATTATATTTACCGAGTATATCGGCATAGACAGGGCGGAAACTGTCATCGCTCATAGATGAAATGTGAACATAGCCCAATCGGCCGTTAGACCATCGGTCTACATCTGCCGCGCGTTGTTTAACCCAGCGATTATATAATAATGAATTTTGTTGAGCTGTTAGTATTGGTTTAACAGTTTCTTCGAGTTTCTCGCCTTGGGGTAATGTAAAACTTATGCGGGTTTTCTTGCCTGCGAGATTGTTGAACAAATCGGCATAATCGGCTTTAGAATCTATTTTGTTGCCATTTATGGCAGTTATGATGGCGCCTTGTTTCATTTTGGATTCAGCTGTATCGAAAGGACCCCCAACAAGAATCTCGTCAACCTTTAGACCATCTCCGGTATAGGTCATGTCGTAGAGTAGTCCTAATACCGATGTACGGTCGCTATTGCTTGATAATTTTCCTGAATAACGGCCTCCGGTGTGCGAAACATTCAGTTCTCCGAGCAGTTCGCTAAGGAATTCGGCATAATCGTAGTTATTGTCGATGTGTGGAAGGAATTTTTTGTAATGCTTTACGAGCTTTTCCCAGTCGACACCATGCATATCTGTGCGGTAGAATAATTGTTTCTCAGATTGATAAACATTGTCGAGCATGGCTTCACGTTCTGCAGCGTGGTCGATGGTCATTGTTGCACGTGCACTGATGGGGGTAAGCTTGTCTGAACGCATATCAAATTTCTTGGGTTGGTTTCCAAGAATAAAGGCTGTTTTCCCATCTTTATTATAGGCAAAATAGCTGAATCGCAGACCCGCTTTGTTGACCATTTTGGGGTCATGTTTGCGAAGATTCATTTTCCACAAATCATAGCCTTGGTCAAACTGAGACAGAAAATACAAATTCTCACCATCAGGGTCAATCGTTGCATCGGCAAGGCTTGATGAGAATGGAGTGAGTCTTACCATGCGGTCTTGTATACCGTCAAGTTCTACCACAATTGCTTTAGAGTCTTTGTCGTTCTCCGACTTTTTTGCATCAGAGTCTTTTTTCGAATCTTTATCCTCTTTTTTATCGCCATCGGTCTTTTTGGCATTCTTTTTAGATTCTTTGTAGAGTGCAAAGTCCTCTTCATTGAGGTTATATTTGTCCATTGCCTCGCGATTAAGGAATATGAGCATGACATCATCTTGCGATCCCCAAGAAGCATGGGCTCGCATGCCGTAGCGTTCGGTGAAGAATAGCAGGGCGTTACCGTCCATAACGAAGTGTGGATTGGCATCGGTATAACCACTGTTGGTTATGTTGGTTATTTCACCGCTCTCAACATTAATAAGTGCTATATCTGTGTATGGGTCGTGGTGATTGGAGCATACTTCCATTGCAATCCAACGACTGTCGGGCGACCACACAAACGACATTGAGCCGGTGTTGGAGCGACGTTGCATCATTTTCTCATCGGTGAGTTGACGCGATTTGCCTGTTTTAATGTCTCTAACCATTAATTTGTTTCGATCCTGAACATAGGCCATAAGTTTACCATCGGGCGATAGATCGGGCGATGAACGTTCGATCTTGTCGTTATCAAAAACTCGCTCCTCGGTTATTATGGTTGAATTGACGAAGTCGGGATCATCATCGTTGGCAATAGTTGCTTTGTATATGTTGAAGTAACCATCGCGTTCACTTGTGTAGTAGAGAGTGCGGTCATCGCCCCATGATGGATGGCGCTCGGCAGCAGCGGTCTCTGTAATTTGTTTTGTAGAGGGATATTCAACCGAGGTTACAAACAGATCACCGCGCGAAGTGAATGCAATCATTTTACCGTTGGGTGACGGAGTCCCTCCATTGGCGCTGACTGAGATTTTTTCTTTATTGCTAAGTGGATCGGTTACAAGGAGGTCAATATTAACCTTAGATGGACGTTGGCCCGGTGTCAATGTATAGATCTCTCCATCGTAGGTGTAGGATAGTAGGCCATTGTCGGCAATCGAAAGGAATCGTACGGGATGTGATTTATGATTGGTGAGTTTGGTTACTGTAGAGAAATCGTTGGCAGGTGCACTGTAAATGTTGAATGAGTCTCCATCGCGTTCGCTAAGGAAATATACCGTTTTGCCATCAGGCGAAATAGCTGGATTTCGGTCTTCACCGGGGCGGTCGGTCAATTTGGTATATTGACAGTTTTTGAGATCATATTTCCATAAGTCGCCCGTTACCGATGAAGTGTGGTGTTTACGCCACTCGTTTTCCATGCCCGGACGCACCTCGAAGTAGAACGATTTTCCATCGGGAGCAAAGTCAATATTGTCGGCAGGTGTAGCTATTAGCTGGGAGAATGCTCCTCCTGTAACAGGAACTTGGTAAACCTCTGATAATCGGGCAGAGGGATATAGAGCACTTGCGGCGGGATCTTGAATGGTAGCCGAGTATATTACCATTTTACCATCGGGGCTGAATGATTGGGGTATCTCAGATGCCGAGTAGGTAGTAAGTCGTAGTGGAATTCCACCGGTAGCCGGCATGATAAAGATGTCGAAGTTACCATGTTTATCAGATGCGTATGCAATCGATTTACTGTCGGGTGACCATATAGGGTTTGATTCATACTCTTCGGTAGCAGTGATGCGTCGTGCTTCACCTCCTTCTGTCGGAACGGTATAGATATCTCCACGATAGGTGAAAGCTATATTTTGACCATCGGGTGAGATGCGAACATCGCGCATCCATAATGGAGTGATAGCTGAAGCAGCTGAAGCTGTCGCTATGACAAACAGTGATAGTAGGTGTTTCATAACTATATAATCAAGTGTTTAATTTTATTCGTAAAGATAGTAAAAATTAGCTTGTTAGACAATAGCTGATGTTATTGGCTCCAAAAAAAAAATGTTAACGGCTGCTATTCTCGATAGTATACTCTTTTAACGCGAGGGGCAACCCAGGTGAGAGGTTCGTAGGGAATTGTGTCGAGAATGCGAGCTACTTCGGTTATCGGGATCTGGTCACCGAAGATTTCAACGCGGTCACCACATGTAGCATTGGCTTCGGTTATATCAATCATGCATATATCCATACAGATGTTACCGACTGTAGGGCACTTGACTCCATTCACCATCATAGCAGTGTGTCCGTTGCCAAGATGTCGGTTTAGCCCATCGGCATATCCGATAGGTAGGGTGGCTATTATCGATTCTCGTTCGATCCTGCCTTTACGTGCATAGCCTACGGTCTCTCCTATGTGGCGTTGTTGTATGGCGCTGATAGAGGTAGTTAATCGCGAGACGGGACGCAGATTCATGTCGGTGTCATCAATAGGTGAGATGCCATACAAACCGATGCCAAGTCTTACCATATCATATTGATGGTCGCTGAATCTCATAATGCCGGCCGTGTTCAAGATGTGCCGTTTTATAGGATAGTTGAGCGATTTAACTATGAACGAACTCATTCGATCAAAATTTGCCAACTGAAAATTGGTGTACTCGTCCATGTCGAGGCAATCGGCGGTGGCGAGATGGGAAAATACTGTGGCTATTTTGAACTGAGGGTAGCGTTTGAGATGCTCGACAAATTGAGGAAGCTCAGTCTCGTTGATACCAAAGCGGTGCATGCCGGTATCAAGTTTGATGTGAATAGGGTAAGGCTGAGTGCTATCGTCGGGTACAAATCTGCTGAGTGTTTCAAGTTCGCGTAATGAGAATACCGTAGGTTCGAGGTGTTTGTCAAATAAAGCAATATAGTTGCTTGAGATGGGATTTAGTACCATTATGGGCATTCTGATGCCGGCTCTACGCAGTGTCAATCCCTCTTCGACAACGGCAACCGCAAGATAGTCGGCACCTTGACTTTGCAGGGTGCGTGCGACTTCAATAGCTCCAGCTCCATAGGCATCGGCTTTAACCATACCGATTATTCCTGTAGAGGGCTTTATAAGCGACCGATAGTAGTTGAAATTATGTGTGAGAGCATCCAGGTTAACTTCGAGGCATGTATCGTGACGTGTATCTTCAAGCCATTGTTTTATTGTTATAAATTCTTTAATGGAATTGCCCTTTATAAGTAGTGCCGAGTGGGGGAAATTATACGAGTTGAAGTTGTTGATAAACTGGCTGGGAGAATTGGCGTAGAAGCGTCTTAGTTGGTCGCTGAACAAGCTGACTTGACTTGAAATGACACCACCTACAGCTACTATACTGTCGACATTATAGTTGATCAAAATTTGTTCAAGCTTTGAATAGGTGGAATTTATATCCCGCCCATTGAGTTGAATGTCGCCTAAAACGGTGACAAGCGGTGTGTCTTGCGGAATGCGGCGTCTCACTTGATCCAGTGCTGTTTCGATACCTTCGAGATCGTTGGTAAAATAGTCGAATGCAAAGATGTTACCTTCCTGGCCTTCGCTTATGTCGATGCGTGTCGATACACGGTATGACGTGGTTACGGAAACATCAGAAACGGGATAGTTGACCAACTCTTTGACAATTTGTACTATATGATTGTAATCGGTTGCTCGGTGTAATCTCGAATGGGGTGCTTTTGATTTTATGGCCGGCTTTATAATAGGATTGTTGTCTATATATATAATGTCGGTGCAATCACTGAACAATTCGGCTTTTTCGTTACATTTTTGTTCAAGATCCTTGAAGTCGCGGGCGTGTTCATCGGTTATCCCAGTGAAAATACCTATGTTTGGGCGAATTATTTGTTGAAGTTTAGACATTTCACCGGGACGTGAAATTCCAGCTTCGAAAATAGCCAGTTGGACATCGGGTTGCAGTCGCCACATAGATAGTGGTACTCCTGTTTGTGAGTTCCAGCTACGTGGCGATTTGCCAATAATCCAATTTTCCATCGATCGGGCCAGCATTTCCTTGACGATAGTTTTCCCTCTACTGCCTGTAATTGCTATTACCGGGCAGTGTATTTGGTCTCTGAAGTTGGATGCCGATTGTTGTAGAACGTCAATAACCGAGGATTCGCACACGAGATAGTTGGCGTCATCGCGTGGAATCAGTTTGTGTACCATATTACGGTTAATTACAAAGTTGTGGACTCCGCGACGTTGCAGGTCGCGAATATAGCGGTGGCCATCGTTGCTTGAGGTAGTGATAGCGAAAAAGAGGGTGTCATCGGGTGCCGTAAGCGATCGGCTATCGGTCAATGGGAGGGATAGTTTTCTATCGCTTCCACGTCCTATTATTTCAAGATTTAAGTCTTTACTTAATTGGTTTATTGAAATTTCCATTGTTTAGCTATTGGATACTCTTAGGTCTTTATTTATTGGTCGGTGGGCTCGACTCAGGTATTCCTTGAATCGGGCTGTTGCGATACTTTGGGTTTGGGCCGAGAAATATCGTGTTGAAAACTGTTGGTAGATATAGTCAACTGCAACGCTCGATGGATGTTTCATGTCAGCGGCATAGAAGCGGTAGTCGCGAAGATCATCTATTAAAATCTCGTAAGATGGAAAATACTCTGAGCAAGGTATCTGATCGATTGCAAGGAGCAGCGTTGATTTGCTAAGTTGATTCCCATGAAGTCCATCGGCGGTATGCCTTATGGGGCTGACTGTGAAGATTATGCGATGATCGCGAGCCAATGGTTCCCAAATATTTACGATCTCATTGACCGACATTAGACGTTGTCTGAACATTGTGCCCGGAAGTTTATGGCAGTTGCCGGCTATGTCGCCATTATTGAAGTTATATACACGTGCTGTTCCAAAAGTTATTATCCACAATGTAGCTTCATTTAGCTTTTTCCCTAAAGCGATGATGTCGTTGTTTACTAATTCCAGTAGTTCATCGGCGCGTGGCGAAGTATAGCGTGTAGGGAAGTCCAGACAGTGGAAAAGCCCGTTGTGTAACACAAGCTCATTGGCCGAGTATAGATTACCTTGGGATGCTCGGGCTATGGCTTTAGCGATAGTAGCCGGATTATATAGTGCTCCCATTGGGTTGACGGTAACATTGAAACCATCGTGTTCCAATCTCTCTCCAACCTCGGTAGTGAAGCATGATCCCAACATTACAATGCTGTCATCATGGCTTATTGGGGTTAGATTTTTTGCCGATTCGATTTCGGTTCTGAAATTCATGCCTGAGAATATGTTTACTTTTGATCAATGTTATTTAATCTAATACATTTGGTAGTCGATAGAGAGTACCTGGAATTCTGTGCGTCGATTTATCTGGTCGGCAATATCTTGATTTTCGGGATCGAGGCTCTCTATGTATTCGGGAGTGAGTACAGTGCCTTCGGGAAATTGTGGAAATTCGCGGGCGAGCTTTTTGGTTATGGTTTTCGGCCGCGATTCGCCATATCCCTGGGCTTGTAACCGATCCTCGCTTATGCCTACCGAGATAAGATAGTCTATTACCGACTGTGCTCGGCGGTGAGATAGTTTTATATTGTAGTCATCGCTACCCTTGCGGTCGGTGTGAGCTGCCATCTCTATTGTAATATTGGGATTGTCTCGCATTATTTGTGCCATCTCATCCAGTGCGGTTTTTGATTCAGGGCGAAGGGTCGCTTTATCAAAGTCATAAAATATGTTGTCAATGACTACGGGTTTGTTGATTGAGGCAAGAATAAAGTCGACAATATATTCCGCGTCTTCTTCGGCATCATCGGCAGTAAATTCCTGCTTGGCATTGAGATATCCCTTAGCTCCGGCCAACATGACGTATTTTATGCCGCGTTGAAGCGGAAATTGGAATGAGCCATCGTCTCGTGCTACCTCTTTACGGTTTGAACCATCATTACCTACGATACGAATTACTGCATTTGGAACCGGCTCTTCATCTTTATCAAGCACGTAACCTGAGATAAGGATCTTCAAATCGGGAAGTTCGAATGAATATATGTGATCATAGCCTCGGCGGTCGCCTCGGTTGGAACTCAGAAAACCATTCTCTCCATTGCCAAAGGTTATGCCAAAATCATCGGCCGATGAATTAATAGGTTGTCCCATATTCTCCACACGCCATCCTCCCGATGGGGTAAGGGTCGCTTTGAAGAGGTCAAGTCCTCCAAACCCAGGATGACCGTTGGAAGCAAAGTATAGAATGGAATCGGTGCGCATGTATGGAAACATCTCATCACCTGCAGTGTTTATAAATTCACCAAGGTTCTCGAGTGAACCGGCTCGCTCCTTAAGGTTGATTCGCCAAATGTCGCGTCCACCTGATCCACCGGGCATATCGCTGGTAAAGTATAACCATTGACCATCGGGCGAGACTGCCGGATGTCCATAATTGGATAGCGTGTCGGCTGTGATATCAAGTTTTACAGGAGTGCTCCATTTGGCATCAGATCGGCTTGAGGTATATATTTCTACGCCTGTGTTGCTTGAAGGTGAGCGACGGGCTTTTGTAAGATACATCGTTGAGCCATCGGGTGAAAACGATATTATACCTTCGTCCATATCTGAGTTCAGTTCTCCTTCCACTGGCTCAGGCTTTTGCCACTCTCCTTTTTCATTTTTACGTGAAAACCATATATCACCCTTTTTCATTCCGGTAATCTCGCTGCGGTGGTCACCTGTGACTTTCTCGTTGGTTGTGGTGAAATATAGTTGGTCGAGCGATGAGTCAAAGTACATTGGAGAGAAATCGGCACGTCGGGAGTTGAAAATCTTATTTTGTTTTACAACATAGCGTGTCGGTGATTTTTTTGATGCTAAGGCCATGTTGCATCCGGCGACACCGTTTAGGGCGACTTTGTCGGTCGGATTAAGTTTTAGATAATCTTCAAAAGCTTTCAGCGCGGGAGCATACTTTCCTTCGGCTTGTAGCGAACATGCCATTTTCAGAATTGCAGTCGAATCGGGATATCCGAATCTAATAGCATTTTGGTAGGAGGCTGATGCATTGGTGCTCATGTTAAGGCGGCTGTAGCACTCGGCCATCTTGAATGCAACTTCCCCTTTTAGTGGTCGTTCTTCGCGCTTTGTTAGTTTGTTGTATACCTTTCTATATGTGCGTGATGCATCGTAAAATTCGCCTCGCTCCATTTGCTCATTGGCAGTTGCGAGTTTGGCCCCTCCACAGGAACTTAATAGAAAAGTCATCAGTAGCGACAGGGCTATTGTTTTGATACTTGTGGCCAAGATGTTATTTTGTAGTACCTTTGTCATTATTTCAGTGGGTTAGAGTGTTATTTTTAAACACTTTTGTTATTCGAGAATCATATATCCGAAAAATTCGGGACGATGAAAATCGGGCTTTTCGGTATAGATAGGACTCCACGACAAGTAATATGGATTATTGATGGCCGAGGCACAACTGTAGATGTTTCCTTCCAGCAGAGTAGGATGTGTTATCCGATCAAGTCCTATCAGTGATAAATCTATCGAGACAAGAAGCCAGTGGCATTCTTTGTTATTGGTAATAGTGGTAGAGTGTGGCGCTGTTGTGCTTCCATAGCGCTCAATCATGGCAAGCTCTGATGGTGTAAAGCGGGTCGCATTCTTACGTTCGATTCTTGACGAGATATTGGCTTTGCCGAGGGTGTTGAATTCAAAGTTCCAATAACGGGGATTGCCAGGATGTTTTACAAATATCTCGAAACAAGTGTCATCGGCTACCGGTCCAAGATCATCGGTTACCATGGCCCTGGTTTCGGTAGCGTTGATTGTGAATAGTATATATAGCTTTAATCCGTCATGTCCCAGAGCGGCTGTCGACAGAGGTTTCAATGGGTATTCTGAGCCCCAATTGACGGTATCGATGAGAGTATGTACTCCTTTTTGGAAAAGTTCTTTAGCAATGGCATCGGCACCGGTGCAATTGTTAATAATTGGTATGATAAGAGATTTCTTGTACTTCATTGCGTTCATTATAGTAATCTTTAAGGCCGCTGAATATACCATAGGCAGCCATTAATAAAATTAGAGAACCTATTATGCGGTTAATAAGCCACATGGAGCGAACATTGAAATGAGCTCTCACTTTGTTTACAAAGAACGTTATGATGTACCACCATGCCAGTGCACCGAGAAAAATGCCGGCATAGCCTGCTATATAATGATATTCGCGATATTCGGGCATCAGGAAGTTGAATCGTCCGAACAGGCTTATAATAAAGAACAATATAAATGGGTTGGATATAGTGAATAGAAAACCGGTTACACAGTCAGCCCAAAAAGTGTTCTTGCTCTGCTCCGGGCGTTTTAACGAGGCAGCGGGGTTCTTTTTGAACAGGTAGATTCCAAAACCTATTAAGGCGAAACTACCTACTATTTGTAATACCAGCGAATTATCTTCGATAAATCCCTGTACAAATGATAATCCTAAACCCGTTAAAAGACAGTAAAACAGATCGCTGAATGCTGCACCTACACCGGTAAAGAACCCCGACCAACGCCCTTTGTTGAGCGCTCGTTGAATACAAAGCATCCCAACAGGCCCCATTGGTGCTGATACTAGGATGCCTATCAAGATTCCGCTGAGCAATATGTCGATAAACGGTTCAATCATCAATCTACAAAGTTAATTTGAAAAATCAACTTTCGCAAACATAAAAATGCCTTTTTCAGTAATAGTAATTGCAGGTGTTGAATATTGTAGAAAGTGGCCGGCAGCTGCAACTGTGACTGATAGTTTTATCTTGATTCAGGGAGATTGAAATAGGCTGGTGATTCGGTGATAAAAGTTATTCCATCTGTATTGATATAACCAATTATGCGGCTTCCACACTCATGAATATTTGAATGCACGTAGAGAACCGATGTTGGATCGAGCGAGTTTACACGTACTCGTCCCGATGAGTGTACATATAGACCGTTTTTGTCATATATACCTACATGGACGATACGTCCTGTAGACTCACTTTTGAAAAAAACGAGGTCACCTTGACGGTAGTTTTTGAAATCGTTGTCTAATGTTTGTCCGGTTAAAGCTTGTTCTGATGCATCGCGGCGTAGTATCACGCCTTGATTCAGATAGCATATTTTTACCAATCCAGAGCAATCAATGCCTTGTGTAGTTGTCCCACCCCAAAGATAGGATACTCCCATAAGTTCGCGAGCCATATCAATTATAGCCTGTGGATTGACTTTGTTTTTTTTGAAGTCGGTAAGTTTTGTGAGTTTGTTAAGTGGCAGGCGTCCGCGACGTCCATCGGGTAATGCAATGTCAATGCTGTCGTTATGTGGCTTCCCGATTGTCTCGATAACAGAACCTGAGTGAATGTCGGAGATGGGGGTCCCTTTGCCATCGGCACTGACGATGCGGGAGGTATAGGACGCTGTATACATAACTCTATTGGCAGCGCGCCATCGTGCCATTGATATAGAATCTTTTGTTGCGATTGCGTTTCCTATTATGTATCCTTTGTAACCTTCGGGAGTCTCAACCAGCCACCAGCTACCTTCTTTTTCAAGAAGATTAAGTGGTGTTCCCAGAACGGCTTGTGAAACCAATTCTGCCGAATGGCGGGGATTGGAGCGCATGCATGCTGTCCCGACTTTCACTATACCGTATGGGGGTAAAGTTAACTCGTCGGCCCTGGCAAAGCCGAAGCCGACGAGTAATATTGTGAATATAATAAAATACCTAAGCTTCATTGTTTCTTGACCGGTCATTTGACCAAAGAATTGATGACGTTCTTGATCGATTGGGCAAGCTCGTCGGCTTTCTCTATAGTCGATGCTTCTGAGTATATACGAATTATGGGCTCAGTGTTGCTCTTGCGAAGATGAACCCAGCAGTCGGCAAAATCGATTTTCACTCCATCAATATCGGTTATTTGTTCACCGGCAAATTTTTCTTTTACAGCAACTAACAGGGCGTCAACATCAATGTCGGGCGTTAGTTCAATCTTGTTCTTTGATATAGAATAAGCAGGATAGCCTTTTTTTAGTTGTGAGACTGTTTTACCCGATTTGGCCAACAAGGTAAGGAACAGAGCTACGCCAACGAGAGCGTCGCGGCCATAGTGTGATTCGGGGTAAATAACACCGCCATTGCCTTCACCGCCTATCACGGCTCCTGTTTCCTTCATTTTGGTAACAACATTAACTTCTCCAACAGCAGCGGCATTGTATTCGCAACCATGGCTACGTGTAACATCGCGAAGAGCTCGCGAAGAGCTTAGGTTTGAAACGGTCGAGCCCGGAGTGTGACTCAGTACATAGTCGGCTACGGCTACAAGAGTGTATTCTTCAACAAACATTTCACCATTTTCCATCACGATAGCCAAGCGGTCAACATCAGGATCTACAACGAAACCGACATCGGCAATACCCTTTTTCATCAAATCAGAAATTTGGGTAAGATTTTCGGGGATAGGTTCGGGTGTGTGGGCAAACTTACCGTTGGCCTCACAGTTCAATTCAATTATGTTCTTGACTCCTAAGGCTCGAAGTAGCTGAGGAATAACAATTCCTCCTACCGAGTTCACTGCATCGACAGCAACGGTAAAGTTGGCTTTGCTTATGGCTTCAACATCAACGAGCTTCAGCGTTTTTACTGCCTCAATGTGCTTGGCATTGTAGGTTTCGTTGATCATTTCGTGCCCTAACTCAGTAACTTCCACGAAGTCAATATCTTCAGCTGCCGCTATGGCTAAAACTTCTTTGCCTTCGGCATCGTTTAGGAATTCTCCGTGCTGGTTGAGCAGTTTCAGCGCGTTCCACTGCATTGGGTTGTGAGAGGCAGTCAGTATGATACCGCCACAGGCTCCTTCCATAGTTACGGCAATCTCGGTGGTAGGTGTCGATGCCAATCCAATGTTTACTACATCATATCCCATCGACATTAATGTGCCGGCAACTAAATTATAGACCATTGAGCCCGAGAGTCGAGCATCGCGACCTACTACAATCTTATTACTGTCGAGTTTACACGTGCGGCGAATAAATGTAGCATAAGCGGCAGTGAATTTTACTACATCGATAGGGCTTAGGCCATCACCTGGACGACCACCTATTGTACCTCTTATACCGGAGATTGACTTGATCAGTGACATATTTTAATTGAGTATAATTTATTTAACAATAGATTGATCTTGGAATTAATTGCTCATCGGAACGAAATAGCGTATATTGTAGACATAGGGTGTGACGTTGGAAGTCTCGCTTGAGAATCCATACTGTGATTTGACTATAAGATTTACCTCACAGTCTATGCCAAGATAATTCAAAGGCATCTGTACGCCCGATCCCCACTGTGTTGAGGATGAATTGGTAGTATTGTTGAAACGGAACCAGGTCGAATTATAGCTCATGTTGTTGGAGTTACCTTCACTAATCATCTTACCATAATTATAGTAGTATAACAGGTTGTTGCGCTCCCATCGAAAATATATCATCTGATCATCGGTTGCCTTGTTGTTCTCGAAATCACCTTTGCGTATCACCTGCATGTAGACATTTCCTTCATCGTCAAGACGATAGAACGGTGCATCGGGACCTAATTCAAACTCATTGTTCTCGGGAATTGAATTTTCAACGCGAAAATCGCTGAGGTAATAATTGACGGCTTTAGTTTCATCGACAAGTCGCTCAGCATAACTTTTGGAGTCGTTACATGAGCTTAAACTTATCACGGCGATACACGCGCCTAATACTATTGTAGATATTCTATTGATAATTTTCATTGTTTAAAGTTATAATATTGCATTTTGCAAAGATACGAATAAGTCGAGAGCAATGCAAAATTTATTTTGGCATTGCCGAGCGGGAGTATCTTCGACTGAGTCAAAGATACGAATAAGTCGAGAGCAATGCAAAATTTATTTTGGCATTGCCGAGCGGTGTATAGAGCCAAAAAAATTAAATATTCAAGATTAAATATTAAAAAGCGGTCAAGCAGGTCTGTTGCCTGTCATTTTTTCAAAGGCAAAAGCTTGTCGGCATAGTTCATAGCCTCTTTGAATTGGGCTATACATTCTTCCATTGTCCCTTCAAACTCTCCACCGGCAGCATTGAGATGACCACCTCCGTTAAAGAATTTTTCGCAGAGTTTATTTACCGGGAATGTCCCTTTTGATCTTGTCGACACCTTTATATAATGTTCTTCTTCTCTGAGAAATACCGAATAAGTTACGTCTTCGAGCTGGAGCGGTATGTTTACCAGACTCTCAGTGTCTCCTTTTTTGTAGTCATATTCGTTCAGCTCATCGCGAGTTAGCGTGATTAACGCTGCATGATGAGACTTGAAGACTTCCATTTTCTGGCTCACGGCATACCCGTTAAGTCGTAGTCGGGAAATAGTAGAAGTATTGACAATATGTCGATAGAGTTCATCCTTGTTGATGCCGGCTTCGACCAATCGGGCTATGACTTCATAAATTTCAGGCTTATTTGAATTATAAGAGAAATTACCTGTATCGGTCATCATGCCGGTGTAGATGCATGATGCGATAGTGCGATTGATGAGAGGAACGAAGCCTAAGGCACACAACACTTTGAATAGCAGGATACATGTAGAAGACTCCTCGGGATGTGAAATTACCAAGGAAGGGAAGTTCTCAGGGTTCAGATGGTGGTCGATCATAACTTTCAGTGCCGCAGAGTCCATGATATGTTGTCCCACTTTATCGACTCGTTTTATAGCGTTATAATCCAGACAGAATATTAAATCGGCTTCTTCAATTAGTTGGGCCGCAAACTCGGGATAGCGCGAATAGATCACGATATCTTTCGCTCCGGGCAGATAGTACATATTCTGGGCAAACATATCGGGTGTGACAACATGAACCTCCTTGCCAAGATCGGTAAGTAGATGATACATAGCGAGCGATGAACCTATGGCATCGCCATCGGGGGCAATATGACAAGTTATGGCTACGCGTTTGCATCCGGCAATAATGCGGCTTAACTCCTTTATCTTATTATTATCAATTGATTTCGTTATCATTCTTTCAAAATTATTACGAGCTAAATTCAAGCACACTCTAAATCTAGACAAAGATAGCGAGAATTAACGAAATACAGGTAACGAATACCATGAATTTAGGTTGGTACCGACTGTTAATTGCTGACATTGAGTAAAGTAAAGTCAAATCCAATCCTTCCAGCCATTGCAGTGTGTTGATAAGTATTTGCCCGCCTCTGATTCGGGATAAGAGACGGTGCCTTTTTGACACGCCCTCTGATTTACGCTCAGATTTCCAAAAATTTCGGCCGCCACAGGCGGCAAAAATCAGGTTAAATAATATGTTTAAGAGCCATACACAAGCTAATTGAGATACTAACATTACTCCAACAAATAGAGATAGTTGGAGACATCGACATATTCCGTATAGTATAGTGTGTCGTCAAACTCGTTTAGTATATCCTTCATCGACGGAACATCAATAGTGCAACGGATAGCTTGTAGAAGAACCACGACACTGACAAACGATATAACCAATGCGATAGTAGTTAATTCAATATTGAATTGCACAATATCTATAAGGGAATAACATATGTACGAAATGGAAGAACTCAAAGTAAATGTTGAAATTAAAATCCATAGTATTGCTATTGTATGTCTCTTCAGAAATTGTCTTCTACAAGACGATAACGCATAAAGGAAAGTAAGATAATCATAAAAAATGATGTTACCGCAACATTGTTTGAATACATCACTAACATTCAGAACCTTAATTGTTTGCATTAAAGAGATATTAAATATAATAAAACCAAAGAAAGGTAATATTGCAGACTTACTGATTACACCGTTTATGCAAACATTGTACCCAAAGAGTGCGCTACAAATAAAATATATGATAGACCAGAAAATAATGATAAGACCTTCCCCCCATAAAGTTGAAGAAGCTTTGAAAGAAAAATCCTTAATTAAATCTTTCGTAAATCCTTCCTTGATGACTATTGATAAAAATGAATATGCGAAGATCGCTATAAAAAGTATCGTAATGCTACATAATATAGGCAACCACACATAACCATCTGCTTGCAACGAGAACAACAATATCTTTGAAACGAAATAAAACGCGAGAAGGAACTGTAAAACATGAGGTAATATGACGGTCCAGAAAGCCATTTTTCTATTTAGTCCGTTAAGACGTTCCATCATGGCTTTATGTTTACCGAAATTCATAATATTATTTGATATAATGTTGTCACTTATACCAATTGCTATGATAGAGACGAATTTGCATAATCCGATACCCAATAGCAATGAGATTGGAATATACATTTTTAAGGGCCATAATAATACACAACCAATAGTTATTCTGAGAATACAAAGTATCAGATCGGTATAAGAATAAAATTTAATACCGTACTCTGTTTTTTTCATATTTTCTTCCATTATAACACTGGAATTCTAAATTCTGATTTCTCGTTAACTCTATTCATTTATTGCAAGTGCAATAAATCTATATACTTTTTCACGAAGCAAATGTTCATTGTAAAGGTTTTCAATATAGTAACGAGGAATAGCATTATATCCGTATTTGGCTCCGAGTATTGCACAGGCGATTGCTCCGTTGGTGTCAGCATCGCCACCTTCGTTTACTATGGCAAGAAGCCCTGATTCAAATGAATCTGCGTGCCAGTAACACCATAGAGCCGCTGCAAGTGTTCGTAAGGTATAGCCAATCGAGTGAGGTTCATCTAAATCCAGTTTGGCAATATCGTCACTTTTATATGCTAAATCAATCCATTCAGCTATGCGGTCATCATACTGTTCGCCTATGGCTTTGATTTCGTCATAGGAAAGGTGCTTGTTGTTCCATACAAGATTATGTATTATTGAGGTTGCTATAACGCATGAACCTACGCATCTTGGGTCATAGTGAGTGAGTTTACAAATCGCTTCGGCTTGTTCGGCAATGTTATCAAGAGCTAATCCAACCACAGATGTTCTCATCAAGGCACCGTTGGCAGCACTTGATTTTCGCGACAATTCCCACCATAAGCGAGAACACTCATCATGATTCTCAACATAGTCACCCATAATAAGAACCTTAAAGGTATGGGCTCCAATGCCCATCGGCTCGCCATCAGTCCAATCTTTGAAATTCTGAGCAACCTTACGAATATTGAATTGGCCACCCTCAAAGGCAGACAAAATGCAGAGCATCATATCAGTGTCATCAGTCCACGCTCCTTTGTGCCAGCGGCGACGATGGGCATCTTGAATGATGTCCTTGTATCGCGACAATCCATTTGGATAATGTTTCAGCACTTCATCCTTATTCAGGAATTCAGTCCCGAGTCCAAGAGCATCTCCTATGGCTTGTCCATAAAGACAACCAAGCATCCTGTCATGTATAGTTTTCATATTTGTATCACAGAGTAAATCATTTACGCGTCTATAAGGGTTGTGAAATTGCTCTTGAGAACGTTTTTTAATCAAAGATGATTTATTTTACTGGCCTACATAGATTATTCCGCTGAATAACGTCTATAGCCGGTTGCCAACCTAAGTCAGCGGCCTTGTAGAATAATCTGATTGCTTGTTCAATATCCCTCTCAACGCCTAATCCTTCGGCATAACATATTGCTATATGAAATATAGAATCAGGTTCATCCTTTTGAGCGGCCAAAGTAAACCATCTGATAGCCTCAGAATAGTCTTGGGGTACATACCGTCCCTGAAAATACATATCTCCAAGACAGAATTGAGCTTGATCGTCATCAGCCTCTGCTGCGTTCTTATACAATTCAAAAGCTTTTTTATGATCTTTCTCTACTCCTATACCATTGTCTAACAGTATAGCGTAATTTACCATTGCTCCTGTATGCCCCTGGTCGATAGCTTTCTCATACCATTCTATAGCTTTTGAGAAATTTTGCTCCACTCCCTCTCCACGGCGATAACAAACGCCTAAATCATACTGCGCTTCAGCATTTCCGGCATTCGCGGCTATGGTATAACATTCTAATGCTTTAGCATAATCTTGTTGACAACCCCATCCATTAGAATAGCAATGTCCCAACCGTCCCATTGCCTCAGGTAAATATTTCGATGCTTTAAGTAAATATTCATACCCGTTCTTATAATTATTCTCAACGACAATTCCGCTTAGATACATTTGACCTACTTCAAACATCGCATTGGGATGTTCTTTTTCAGCTGCAATGTTGAACCAGCGAAAGGCTTGATTTAGATCTTGTTCTATACCAATGCCAATCTTGTAATGCATTCCCAAGTGCCAACAAGCCTCTGGTTCTCCCATCTCGGCTGCTTTGCGTAGCCACAACAACGCTTCTTTTGTATTTGAAGGAGTAGCTATCCCATCAGTATATAGTAGAAAAATATTGTAGTAGGCTTTCTCAGGGTTCTCTGATTCTATGGCTTTCAGATAGAATTCCATTGCTTTTTCAAAAGATTGGGAAACTCCTACACCATGTTTATAGCAGGTGGCGACATCATTCCATGCCCCAGCAAGTCCATTCTCAGCGGCCTTTACATACCATTCAAAAGCTGCCTTCTCATTACGTAGGTCTTCCGGGCCGTTCTCTAAAAGAAAGCCAAGATTATCCATTGATTGAGCATCGCCCAATTCAGCCGCCCTTTGATACCACATTGCCGCCTTATAGGGATCTTTGTCACAAATTTCGCCATTGTCGTATATGGTGGCTATATTAAACATCGCTTCTTTGTCCCCCAAAATGGCTGCACGTTCCATGATGGCTATCGCATCCGTATTATTGCCATCGGAGAGTTTTGTTTGAGCTAACAAATGAATAGCTTCAGGATTATTTTCTCCAACTAATCGATTGATATGTTGCAACGCCAAATCATCTTCACCTAACGAATATAGTAATCTTATTGCCTTTATCTCATCACGCTCCGCAGCTTTTTTGATGTAATCCAACCCTAAAGTTGTATTCTTTGGGATTCGTTTACCCTTTAATAGTTCACAGCCATAGGCATACATGGCAGGTGGATAATTCTTATCAGCGGAAAGTTTAACACAATTAAGGCCCTTATGGTACATATAGTCATCTGTATCATCACTGAGTTTTCCGACCCCGTACAGGAAACAGGCTGAGGGGTCTCCTGCTTCTACAGCTAATCTCAACTTACGAAGAGCTTCAAATTCAATCTTCATTTCAGGACAGAGTTCATCTGTTCCTGGATTAAAGAATATTTCTAAGGTATTAACCGCATTTACATTTCCCTTTTTTGCGGCCAAAACGAAGTATTGGTGAGCCAGTGAGAAATTGACATCTTTGCCCCCCAAACCAAAAAGGTATTGTGTAGCAATTTCGACTAAGTCATTAGATGACTTAAAAAATCTATCCAATAATTTCATTTTGCATACTTAATTTACTATATGGCTTTTTCCTGACTTCGTCAACGTGTCACCCAAAACTCATCAGAGAATAGAGGGGCGATG
>CANOKG010000023.1 GCA_947566655.1 uncultured Muribaculaceae bacterium
GGCCTGAACTGCGGCCATTGTGGATTCCCTACCTGTGGAGCCAAACCGGCCGAGGCCACATGTGCGATGAATGTTACCGATGTAGGCATAGCTATAGGTTCGGCTTGTGCGACTGCCGCTGATTGCCGAGTTGATACTCGGGTTCTGTTTTCGGCAGGTATGGGGGCAATGGCTTTGAATCTGTTGCCCGGGTGTACTCAGGTTTTTGCTATCCCGGTTTCGATCTCAAGTAAAAGTCCATTCTTTGATCGCTGATGGCCGATACCTATTACACGGTCGACAAGATAGGTGAAGGTGTTTATCGCGAGAAGATGAGCAAATTCATCTCTTTCGTTGTTCCGGTAGCTTCGGCCGAAGAAGCAAAACAAATAATATCGACCTATACCAACCGTTTTCATGATGCCCGGCACGTGTGCTGGGCATACATGGTTGGTGCCTCTCGATCAGAGTTCCTTTCCAGCGACAATGGAGAGCCTTCGGGTACAGCAGGAAAACCTATTCTCGGTCAAATCAATTCGTTCAACCTTACGAACGTCGTGATTATAGTGGTGCGCTACTTCGGCGGAATTAAATTAGGTACATCGGGACTGATAGTCGCTTATCGAGAGGCGGCCCGGGAAGCGATAGCCGCTACTACTATCGTAGAGTGCCATGAGCAAATTACATTCTCATTTCTGTTTCCATATCTATCAATGGAGCCTGTGATGAGGCTTATAAAAGCCGGCGATATCAAGGTTGTGAAGCAAGACTTCGATAATTGTTGTTCAATGACTGTCACACTGAGAGCCGATGATGTCGATGCCTTTCAGCGCCGTTTAAATGACGCAGGCGCCACAATTCTGTAGCTATCAATTATAATGATTGCTGGCGTCGGCCGGGATCAAATCGAGGCCATAGCAATGTCTGTGCTATACCTCTGGATAATAGATAGGCTATGAAAGCGAGCCATAGACCGTGATTTCCAAGAAGCGGAGTCAATGAAAAGTATAGATTGAAGAATACTGCCATAGCAATAGCCATTGCGACCAGTTGACCTCGTGTGGCAGTACAGCCTATGTAAATACCGTCCCAAATGAAGGCTAAGAAGCCTGCTAATGGAATCGTTACAGCCCAAAATATATATTCTTTCGATACATTCAGTAACTCACGACTGTCGGTAAGTATCGACAGGATCCATTCTCCGGCTGTGAAGTAGAGTAGTGAGTAAGCGATGGCCGACCAGAATCCCCATTTCAATAGCGCACGGACAGATTGTTTCAGTAGTTCGTGGTCACTACCACCGGTATACTTGCCTATCAATGCCTCTCCGGCATAGGCAAAGCCATCGACCATGTACGAGAACAAGATGAACAGTTGCATCAACAATGCATTGACTGCTAATATGGTGTCTCCTTGACGAGCACCAGCGCGTGTGAACCATACGGTTACCGCTATAAGGCATGCTGTTCGTAGCAATATATCGCTGTTCACTCTGAAATAATGCAACAGCGAACTTGTTTCAAATAGTTTTTTCAACTTGATTCGACCTGGATGATAACGCCGGCATAGCATCAGACCCATTGCAACTCCAGCCCATTGAGCCACGAGCGTGCCGGTAGCTACGCCATCGAGTTTCATATCCAAACCAAATGTCAGGGCCGGGCTTATGCTGATGTTGATGACATTGATAGTAATGGAGATTACCATTGGTAAACGCGATGATTGTTGTCCTAAGAACCAGCCGGTCAACACGTAGGTGCATAATACAGCCGGAGCTCCCCATATAACGATGGAGAAATAACGGAGTGACAACTCACTCGTTTCCAAGTCGGCGTCGATGAATCCTACAAGTAATTTACCGAGCATGGGTGACAGGATAATCATAAGCAGGCCTATTGTGCCGCCTATCAGCAGTCCGCGATAAAGTAACAGAGACTTCGATGCCGAGTCATCTTGCCCGGTGGCGATGGCTGTCATGCCACTCGTTCCCATGCGAAGGAATCCGAAGAGCCAATACAGCATATTAAACAAACTGCTTCCTACAGCTATGGCTGCCAGATATGTTTCATTATCAAGATGCCCGGTGATGGCCGTGTCAACAAGCCCCAACAGCGGTGTCGTTATATTGGCTATAACCGACGGAACTGTCAGGGCTAATATCTTGCGGTCTATTGCTTTCATAGAATACTATGAAAACGTTTTTTTTATTGTTTTTTTTCGCGGCAGCTGTCCCACCAGAGGTAAGCTATAAGCAGGATGTACATTACCAAACCGGCAATTTGCAGAGTACCTTCATTAAATGGCAATGTATAATCAATGCCTATCAACCCCAATAGATTGTGGAAGAAGTTGTGCATAGGATCGTTCCATTCAAAGAATCGGGTCAAGGCTGCAAACACACCAAACAGAGCGCCACCGGCTATCAAACCTGATGAAATCAAAGTTCCGCGATCTCTGCGACGGTCATTTACCTCGGCCTTTTTCGAACTGTTGGAGACAAACCAGGCTATAGCACCGCCAACGAGTAATGGTGTATTGAGCGACAGAGGAATAAACATTCCAAGGCAGAAGGCCAAAGATGGAACTTTCAGCCAGTTAAGTAACAGCGCTAAAACAACTCCGGTGATATATAGAATCCAAGGGGTGTCGCCTCCGGTCATCAACGGTTCGATTACCTTAGCCATAGCGTTGGCCTGAGGTGCTACCAATGGATCGGGGTGGGTAGCATCGGCAGTGAAACCATATACATCGTTCAGCACTAAAATTACACCGCCGACAGTGGCCGCTGATACCAGTGTGCCAAGAAATTTCCATTGCTCCTGTTTACGCGGTGTAGAACCGAGCCAATAGCCAACTTTCAGGTCGGTAACAAATCCGCCTGCCATTGACAGCGCTGTACACACCACACCGCCTATTACCATCGAGGCTACAATGCCCGAGGGTCCATTCAGGCCTATGGCAACGAATATTGCCGAGGCGATGATAAGAGTCATAAGTGTCATTCCCGATACAGGATTTGATCCTACGATGGCGATTGCATTGGCCGCTACTGTAGTGAATAGGAATGCAATGATTGTTACAACAACCCAAGCCACAAGAGCCTGCCACCAGCAGTCGATAACTCCGGTCATGAAGAATATAAGCACTGCTATCAGGGCAATCGCAATGAAAAAGACTATGTGTTTCATTGAGATGTCAAGTTGCCATCTTACCGGTTTTGCCTGTTTAGCCGAACCTGTTTTAAATTCACGGCCGGCCAAGCCGACGGCCTGTCTTATGATGGGCCACGACTTGATTATTCCAATAATTCCCGACATCGCTATACCACCGATGCCTATCATTCGCGCGTAGTTGCCGAAAATTTCATCGGGAGTCATGGCTACTATGGCTTCGTTACCATAGGTTCCCATAAGTGGAATAATTACCCACCACACGAACAGTGAACCGGCGGTGATGATGAATGCATATTTCAAGCCTATGATATAACCGAGTCCGAGAACAGCTGCGCTGGTGTTGCAACTCAATACCATCTTTGTTTTGGCGGCGATTGTCTCGCCCCATTGTGTCGCCGTAGTGCTTAGTGTGCCGGCCCACCAGCCAAAAGTCTCAACTACATAGTCATAGATACCGCCAATGAGTGATGCTATAACCAATGTGAAAGCCTGGCCTTTGTTGCCGCTCGACTGTCCGCTCGCAAGCACTTGGGTAGTTGCAGTGGCCTCTGGGAAGGGATATTTGCCATGCATATCCTTTACAAAGTACTTTCTGAACGGGATAAAGAATAGAATGCCTAAAACACCACCCAGTAAGGAACTCATAAATATCTGGAAGAAGTTTACGGTAATCTCGGGATGGGTTGCTTTCAGAATGTAAAGTGCCGGTAAAGTGAAGATAGCACCCGCAACAATCACGCCCGAGCAAGAGCCTATCGACTGGATAATGACGTTCTGTCCAAGTGCGTGTTTTTTTGACAGGGCTCCCGATACTCCAACCGCAATGATCGAGATGGGTATTGCAGCTTCAAACACCTGGCCTACTTTTAACCCCAGATATGCTGCCGCAGCACTGAATATCACGGCCAATACAAGTCCCATTATAACCGAGTAGGGTGTAACCTCGTTATACTCGCGAGCCGGGTGCATGATGGGACGGTACTGTTCATCTTCGGCTAGTTCTCTGAATGCGTTGTCGGGTAATTGTGCCGGATCAACATCGGCATATACCTCTTTATCGGTTTCGTTTTTTTTAATCATCACAATGTTTAATTCATAATTTCTTAATTCAAACTATACAGGCCGGGATAAAATATCATAGGAATCAACCACTATCGATGTCTCGCGGCGGCTTATCGCATTACGGTCGGTCCATTCGCGGGTTCTGAGCTTACCTTCGATATATAGTTTTGTTCCCTTTGTGAAGTAGCGCTCAGCATTTAGCGCTGCCTCGTCCCACATTACTATTGTGTGCCACTCGGTGCGTTCGGGTATCTCCACTCCGTTTGGAAGTCGCCGAGGAGGCTCGTTGGTAGCCAGGCGAAAACGGGCAACCGGGCGTTTATCGGCATACCTTATTTCAGGAACAGTACCGACATTGCCCACAAGGATTACTTTATTTACCATGGTATACTATTTTGCGGTTATAAACTATTAAGAACTGATCGGAGACTTGTTTTAAGGTTAATAGGTTCACCGGTTGACAGAGTTTATATGAATCTATTTAACTCTCAGCTTGTCGCCAGGATGTATCTTGCTCTTGGCTGTCAAACCGTTCAGGCGAAGAACCTTGTTGGTAGTAGTGCCGTAACGTTTTGCTATTTTCGCAACACTATCACCTGATCGTACTGTGTGATAAACCGGTTGTTCGGTCTTGGGTTTGGTGTTTGAGACGTTGGTGGTGGTTTTGTCTGCGGCAGGAGCAGCAGGCTTCTCTACGGTAGTTTCTTCTACGTTCTCATTCATTTCCTCGACAACTTCTTCGGGTGCCGGATTATTGTTTCTGATGCTGTCGGGTGATGCTGCATTGGCTATCGCCTGCATCATTATGCTGTCAGTGTCAATTTCTGTTCCATCAATTCCGGTAATTGAATCGGGAGTATTGATTTCGTTTTGATTGATAACATCGGCAGGTTCCGGGACTATCACTTCTTCGCGTGGTTTTGGAGTGCGTTCTGTGGTTACGATCTTCAGAGTCTTACCGGCTATGAGATTCTTGACATTTTTATTTGCTTTCTTGATAGAGTTGACCGTCACTCCATATTTTCGTGCGATCTTGTTGAAGGTATCGCCACGTTTTATCTTGTGATATTTTACTGTTTCAGTTATAATATAGTCGCCTTCTTCCCTGGTCACCTTTGATCCTGTAGAAGGTTCCACAACAGCCCGACGGGCATACTTGGTTGCATTGTGGGCTACTATCGAATCTTCGCTCATAATGTAGCTGTAGATCTGGAAGCTTGGTAATACCAATGGGTAGGGTTTGATGTCGCCGGGTATGTAGTCCTTGCGGTATTGTGGATTCAAAATTCTTATTTCGTCGATAGGAATCTGCAGTACGTCAGATATCTGCTGGAAGTACACGCGCTTTTTAACATGTACCGAATCAGTAACGATAGGGCGTCGTGCAACGGCAGGCCTGATACCATGTTCAGGATAGTAGTTCATTACATAGTTAGCGGCGATGAAAGCGGGGAAGTAACCGCGGGTTTCGGCGGGTAGGAAAGGGTATATCGCCCAAAAGTCTTTGTGGCCATCACCGGCTCTTCTCAGTGCTTTGTTGACATTGCCGGGTCCACAGTTGTAGGCGGCAATTGCGAGCGACCAATCCCCATAAATCGTATATAATTCCTTGAGGTATTTGGCGGCCATAATCGAAGATTTGACAGGATCGCGTCGTTCATCGACAATGGAGTTTATCTCTAATCCGAGGCCTCGTCCTGTCGGTGTCATGAACTGCCACAGCCCGGTGGCACCTACACGGGATACGGCGTTAGGGTCAAGAGCCGATTCTATTACCGGTAGGTATTTGAGTTCCATGGGTAGTCCTTCACGCTCGAGCGCTTCTTCAAATATGGGGTTATAGTAGATTCCCAGTCCGAGCATGTTCTGTACCAGACTTCGTCGGCGCTGAGTATAGGCGTTGATAACCGAACGGACAATCGAATTGAATGGCATTTCTATCTCTACGGGCATCTTCGACAGGCGGTCGGTAATGATTTCATCGCTGGTAGGTATATCTTCAGTGAAATTGATGCTGGCATCAAGTTCAGTGTAGTTTTTTAGATACCAGTTTTGCAACATGCGGTTGGCATCGGCTTCAAAACTCTCTGGGAGTATTACCGTTTGATCGGTGAGCGATTGGTTGAGCGACAAAATATTCTGGGCATGCGCTGCTATCGATAGAGAGGCGCAAGCAAGTAGAGATATTAATGTTTTTGAAAGCATGATGGTTGTGAAGCGGTTAATGTTTGAGTAAACACTCTAAAAGTTAAGTGCCCATTGAAGGCCTACACCGGGCAGTTTTCCACGAGAATCCTGAATAAGTGCAGGCGCTACATCCATTGACAATTGGGGCGAGATGTCGAAGTGAGACAAAGTTGCGTCGACATAGGCATCGACCATGGCAAGGAGGTATACTCCCACCATGCATATCACACATAGGTCGCGATTTCGTCGGAAATAGTTTTTTCTCGATTTAAGCACGTTGGTGAGCCAAGTTTTGTCGAGATCTTCCTCTTTGATGTTGTCGTGGAAGAAATCCATGTAACTTTTGGTTGTTGGATCATTGTCGGTTATATCGGCATAGGCGCGAGTGTAATCGGTTAACATCGAGTTGTTCCAACTCGTAGCGTAGGCTAAGCCTAAGTATCCGCCTATAACAAGCGGCAACTTCCAGTACCTGCGATTGTAGACCTGTCCAAGACCCGGACATAGGGCTGATAGCCATACAGCACGGTTGGGGTCGGGTACAAATTCAACTTCGCGTCGCTCCCATTCATCATCGGTTACTACAGGCACGGTATCGGTAGTGGTTTCAATGAATACACCGTCATCGAAGTCGTATCGGGAGACGGTGATATCATCACCGGCAGGAACATTACGAGCCATCTCAATACTATCGGGTAACTCTGTAGCAGTTGTAATGGGATGAGGCACGGGAGTAGGTGAGTCGGGATTGGGGGTTGACTGCGAAAAAACGTTAAAACAGCCTGCTATGAAAAAAATAAGCGCTGTCGCGAGTCCTTTAGGCAGGGACTCGGTCAGCGCAGATACAAGGTTGTAATATTTCGATAGAATGAACATTGGCGTGATTGATAATAGTTTAGCACTCCGCGCCAATGATTTGTTCAAATCACTGCCGGGAGTCTTGTCTATTTAGTGTGTCAAAGATAGTAATTAATTTGGCAAGTTCCTCCTCGTTTTTGAATGGAAATGTGATTTTTCCACTTCCGCGCTGGTTGCAGTCAAGTTTGACCCGGGTACCAAAAGTTGTCGAGAGGTGGTCCTGAAGCATGTCATAGTCATGGTTCTTAGGTTTAGGTGTTGGTGCCTGTTTTGGCTCAACGCCATCACGGAGTTCTTTTACCAACTCTTCAACCCGTCTTACAGACAGCCCTTCTTTAACTATGCGGTTGTAAAGTCGAAGTTGGGCTTTCGGATCATCGATTGAAAGCAACGCACGTGCATGACCCATGTCGACAAGTTTGTCGCGCAGGCCCAATTGTACCTCGGCCGGTAATTTTAGAAGACGCAGGAAGTTGGCTATGGTTGCACGCTTTTTGCCAATGCGTTCGCTTAGACGTTCCTGTGTCAATTCATACTGGTCAATAAGTTTCTTGAAAGTGAGAGCTATTTCGATTGCATTCAGGTCCTCTCGCTGAATGTTCTCGATAAGTGCCATTTCGGTTAACTCGCTGTCGCTGGCTGTGCGAATGTAAGCTGGTACTGATTGCAATCCTGCAAGTTTAGCGGCTCTGTAGCGGCGTTCGCCGGCTATTATCTGGTAGCTGTCGGGTCCGGTTTTGCGAAGGGACAGAGGCTGGATAATGCCGAGTTCGCGTATTGATGCTGCCAACTCTTCGAGCGCTTCATTGTCGAAGGTTGATCGGGGTTGATCGGGGTTTGGCGAGATAAGGTTGACATCAATGTCATTGATAGCCGATGTACCACGTGCCGGTGCATCGTCCATTGATATCAGAGAGTCGAGGCCGCGGCCCAGTGCGTTGCGCTTTATTGCCATAGTAGGATGTGATTACTTGTTTTTGTGTTTTGCGATTATTTCTTTGGCTAAGCTTATGTGGCTTGTCGCACCACGGCTTTCAGCATCATAAAGTATGGCCGGTAGTCCATGGCTCGGAGCCTCGCTGAGTCGAATGTTGCGTGGTATCACAGTGTTGAACACCATGTCTCCGAAGTGACCTTTCAGTTCTTCATAGATTTGGTTGGCCAATCTCAGTCGGGCATCATACATTGTTAAGAGAAACCCTTCGATTTCGAGAGAGGTATTGAGTTTTGATTTGATTATTCTGATGGTATTCAACAGTTTGCTGATTCCTTCGAGAGCAAAGTACTCGGCCTGGACCGGTATGATTACCGAGTTGGCTGCAGTGAGTGCGTTAACAGTAATCAGACCCAGCGAGGGGGAGCAGTCGATAAGTATGTAGTCATACTTCTCTGTTACCGGTTGCAATAGATTGAACAATACGCGTTCGCGATTGGGTTTGTTTATCAGCTCAAGTTCGGCTCCGGCTAAGTCAATTCTTGAACCTATCAGGTCAAGACCATCAATGCAGGTTCCTACCTGAGAACCATCAACCGGATAGTTGTCGACGAGACATTCGTATATTGAAGAAGTCATCGTGCGAGGATCAATACCATATCCCGATGTCGCATTGGCCTGAGGGTCGGCATCTATTATCAAAACCCGTTTGCCTTCCTTGGCAAGAGAGGCGGCAAGGTTGATTGTAGTTGTGGTTTTACCTACTCCTCCCTTTTGGTTGGCTATAGCTATGATTTTTCCCATGTTGCGTGTTTTAGTCATTGTTTCACGCTGCAAAGTAACATCAAACTGTTGGTATAACCTATTGATAACGCGGGTTTCTGTTCAAATTGTAGATAACTGTTGAAAATTGTCAATAACTGCGTGGAACATTCCAAACTTTGCTTGCGGCATCGCTTGGCATGCGCCAATCACCACGGGGCGAGAGGCAAACGCTGCCTACTTTTGGTCCGTCGGGCATGCATGAACGCTTGAACTGCTGATTGAAAAATCGGCGGGTAAATGTCTCCAGCCAGTGCAATATTGTTTTTTCATCGTAGCGTTGGCCGAACAGATGCAGTGCGAGATCTCTAATGTCGGTAATGGTACGGCCGTAGCGCAGTGTGTGATAAATAAAGAAGTCGTGTAGTTCGTAAGGCCCGACGAGATCTTCAGTTTTCTGGGTTATGTTGCCTTCGCTGTCGGCCGGAATCAGTTCGGGACTTATCGGAGTATCGATAATGTCGAGCAATGTCATGCGTTCATTGTCATTGTCGGTGTGCATGGCAAACCATTTTACCAGATATTTTACCAATGTTTTTGGGATTCCTGCATTCACCCCATACATTGACATGTGGTCACCGTTATATGTGGCCCATCCAAGTGCCAGTTCAGAGAGATCACCGGTACCAATCACCATGCCTCCTACTTGGTTGGCTATGTCCATCAGCAACTGAGTGCGTTCACGCGCCTGTGAGTTTTCGTAGGTGACATCGTGTATCTCCGGGTTATGACCAATGTCGGCAAAGTGTTGGTTCACAGCCGGGACTATTGAAATCTCGCGAGTTGAAATGCCAAGACTCTCCATTAATACAGTGGCATTGTTGTGTGTGCGGCCTGTGGTGCCAAAACCGGGCATCGTAACGCCGGTTATCCCTTTTCGATCAAGGCCGAGAGTGTCAAAAGCTTTTACTGTCACGAGTAGAGCCAGGGTGGAATCAAGTCCACCTGATATTCCGATAACAGCATTTTTACAGCCGGTTGCTTTTAGTCGACGTACCAGTCCGAAGGTTTGAATATTGATTATTTCGGAGTTCCGTTTCTCCATAGCATTGTCATCGCCGGGTATGAATGGAGTCGGAGAGTAGTCGTGCAAAAGACTGTCACTATGGGCTTGGTTAGTATCAATGTTACTATTGATGATGTTGTACTCATTGTCGGCTTTGATGTTTACGCGACTGCAGTCACCAAATGTGTTCACGTGTAGCCGGTCGCGGTTTATAGCCCACATATCGATGTCGGCTATTGTGAAGTGGGATTCCATGTTCCAACGGTCTGATTTTTTGAGGATCGAGCCGTTCTCTGCAATTATGCACTTGCCATCGAAAACAAGGTCGGTGGTCGATTCCCCAAAACCGGAAGAAGCATACACATATGCACCCATACACTTGGCGCTCTGTGATTTTATAAGATCGATGAGGTAGTCATATTTCCCGATCAAATCGTTGCTGGCGCTGAGGTTGACAATGATTTGAGCTCCGGCTAAAGAGGCCAATGATGAAGGTGGAATTGTGGACCACAGATCTTCGCAGATTTCGGCACCTATCGTTATGCCTGATGCCGTTCTGATGAGGTTTCGTGTCCCAAACGGGACCTCGTAGTCCAGTCGGTTGTTAAGATTGGTAAAACCATCTACGCCATGTCCTGAAGCCCACCAGCGCTTTTCGTAGAACTCATTGTAATTGGGCAGGTAGGTTTTGGGTATGACAGCCAAGAGGCGGCCTCCTTGTATGGCTAAGGCACAATTGTATAACGAATTTTTGTGGGGGATGGAGGCTCCTATCCACATTATCATCAGAGAGTGTTTTGCGCTCCATTCTAAAATGGTAGTGATTGAATTTAATGTAGCTTCTATAAGTGCGTGATTATGAAATAGGTCACCACAGGTATATCCTGAAATACAGAGTTCAGGGAATACGGCCAATTCAACGTTGTTAGAAGCGAGAGTCTCGGCTACCGAAAGAATTTGTTTCGTGTTATATTCACAATCACCTACATTGAGCTGTGGCGCTGCGGCTGCTACTCTGAAGTACATATCGTGTTTAAGTTTGTTTAATGTTTGAAAATCTGCTTGGTAACACGGCTGCCTTGCTTGATTATATAAGGCATACCATCGACAGGATTATCTATTTTTACACCCTGCATATTGTAATAAACGTAAGGAATGTCTGATTCATTGTCTACAGTGACGTTTTCTATTCCGGCCGAAACATATTCTCCGCCACCGTTCAAGTATACCGGTATGCTGTAGGTCGCGTTATCGTATTCAACAGTGAGTACACCGCTATATTCCCCATCGGCGCCTGTTAAAGTGTTGTGGGTAGTTTGTGCTATCAACGGAGATATTTTACACTTATATCCGGTTAAATTTTTGTCGATCAGTGCACCGTATTTATTGTAGCCGTATACAGTAGGGGTATATTGTTGGCCCGAAACAAGATTAAGATACTTGTCGACTATTTCTATCGAGGCAACTTCGTTATCGACAGGAGATGTAGACACGGCAAAAAGGGCGTTTACAACTACTCGTGGCTCGCCTTCCTCGCGGTCTTTGTCGAGACTTGAAGTTGAGGGTATATTTCTGATTCCGAGCCTGTCGATATACATTGTTGACGAACCTCCACCATCAAAGTTCATAGCATCCCTGCAACCTAAGTTTTTCATAAACCAGGCCATTTGGGATTGAGTGGCTCCGGCCGAGCCTCCGGCATTACGTCCGTCGACAACAAGCATTATCATCACGGTTTTATCTTCGTTGTAACCTACTGCTGTGCGTGGTTCCTTGTTTGGCAAGTGTTCGGGATAAGAATGTGTGGGCCATATTTTGCCGTTTTGTAGCAGATAAGGAAATCCGCCAATCACCTCACGTGCAGCGAAATTACTGTTGTCGGCTTTGAATCCCATATAAGCACTTATGACATCACCTTTTTTCAGGTTATTAACAGCGTTGGCCGATGTGCCGTGTCCCGAAAGTACATAACAACCGTCGGGGATTTTCATGTTTCCCACACCGTTCACAGGGCTATCGATAACTTCAAGCTGGCCGCTATGTCCCCATATAGTTCGGCTTCCATCAATCGGTTTTACAACCACTTCCGTGCAGTACCCGTTAGTGCCGGTTTGTCCAACAGGATAGGTAGTGCCGTTATAAATGAATTGCCATTGTGGAGTGTATAACACGAGTGAATTGGTTCCATGTAGGGCATTTATTTTGCATATTATTCCCTGTCCATCAGGAAACATCACCGATCCTTCAGTAGCTAAAGTTACATGTCGGGCAAACCGAGGTTCGCCACTTTCATCAATGCATAAGTAGTAGTCATCGATGTCGGCCGCATCTCCTGTGGTTTGTCGGTTGGAAAGTTGTCCGTTTGAAATGCAGGCGCCCAAAGAGTTATATGGATATTTTGTATTGAAGAAGTCGGCGTTGATTCCTGCAAAGTAATTGGCTTCGCTTGAATTAAAGCGTTTGGCGATATCGGGCACTGTTTCAACAGCACGCATTGAGTTGCCGGCTTTAGCAGCTCTTATTTCCACCCATTGGTTAGAGAGTTCTATTCGCGTGTAAAACATGTTGTTGGTACCTGATGGTCCGTTTACTTTCAACTCGGTTAGTGTCGTTCCGGGACCAACGGTGGCATGATACATGGTATCGACAGTGTATGTGGAGTTTTCTACCAGCCAGGTAGTTTTGGCAGTTGTTGTTAAAAATGCAGTGATAGAGAGAATTCCTATAGATGTGAAGCGGTAATTCATGTTTGTTTTCGTTTTGATATAATCATAAATGCAAAAGTAACCATACCTAATTATAATTACAAATTAATGTGTGATATTTTCGGTCGGTCATTATTTAAACCTTGCTTAATTTGTTCAAAAGTTAAAAAATAAGTACCTTTGCACCCGTTTTTAACGGAATTTGTCTTCATAAGATCTGATTTTTATCTAAACCAATCATAAGTAATTGAAGTAATTATGTTTAAAAATTTCCATGGATTCCACTTGGTAGAGAATTACCATGAGTGGAAACGTAACCATCGAAACAATCGCAATCCTCTGCCAACAAGGGCGATAAAGATTTTCATAGCATCGGCTATCGCACTGTTCTTTTGGGTTGCCCCGTCGGCTCTTTATGGATTGCCGACATTGAATCCGGTAGAACACCGCGTAATCGGTATTTTTGTATTTGCAGCCTTGATGTGGCTTTTGGAGCCTGTTCCGGCTTGGACTACGTCACTTGTCGTGGTTGTCTTGCTGCTGTTTTGCACGTCAAACAGCGGGTTGTGGTTCATGCAGGCCGATGATGCAGGCCAAACATTTGATAATTTGGTGAATTACAAGGATATACTTCACTGTTTTGCTGACCCTACTATCATGCTTTTCATTGGCGGTTTTATTATTGCAATTGCCGCTACAAAGAGTGGATTGGATGTTAAGTTGGCACGCGTAATGCTTAAGCCATTCGGTACCAAGAGTGAGAATGTGTTGCTAGGCTTTATTCTCGTTACTGCCGTTTTCTCAATGTTTATAAGTAACACTGCAACAGCGGCTATGATGCTTACATTCCTTGCACCGGTGCTCAAGGCTCTACCTGCCGATGGAAAAGGTAAAATAGGATTGGCTCTTGCAATTCCAATCGGAGCCAATATCGGTGGTATGGGAACTCCTATCGGCACACCTCCCAATGCAATTGCGCTGAAATTCCTGAAAGATACTTTCGATTCTCAAATCGGTTTTGGCCAGTGGATGATGGTGATGGTTCCGCTCACTATCATTCTGTTGATTATAGCATGGGTAGTTCTTCGTTACATGTTCCCCTTCAAGCAAAAGGAGATTCATTTGAAGATTGAGAGCAACCACGAGTCATCATGGCGCGATGTAGTTGTATATATAACATTCGCTATAACAATCGGTTTGTGGCTTACCGACTCTATTACAGGAGTCAATGCCAATGTAGTTGCCATGTTACCTGTAGGAGTTCTATGTGTTGCCGGTGTAATTACCAAGCGCGACCTTGAGGAGATTTCATGGAGTATTCTATGGATGATTGCCGGTGCCTTCGCTCTCGGTGTTGCATTGAACAAGACCGGTCTTGCTGCCCATATGATTGAAGCTATTCCGTTTGGATCGTGGTCTCCACTGTTTGTTATCGTAGGTTCAGGACTGTTGTGCTGGTTGATGGCCAACTTTATCAGCCACACCGCTACTGCTGCTCTCTTTGTGCCTATCCTTGCTATTGCCGGTGAGTCAATGGGTTCGCAACTCGACTCGGTGGGTGGTGTCACCACATTGCTCGTTGGCGTGGCTGTGTGCTCGTCACTTGCTATGGTTTTGCCCATCTCCACCCCTCCAAATGCTTTGGCTGATGCTACCGGCTTTATCAAGCAGAAAGATATGGTTCGCACCGGTTTGATCATGGGTATAGTAGGCCTCGTTTTAGGCTACGTAGTTTTGATTTTCTGTGGTGTTAAAGGAGTATTCTGATCATGAGATTTTATAACTGTATTAAAACATTGGTGGCAGCAGCTGTTGCCGCTAATGTTTCTTTCGGTGCTGTGGCCGAAGAAGCTCCTGCTCCTCAGGAGGAATCGTTTAGCTATGTGCCCCATATTCATGGAGCCATGCGTGCCCGTTGGGAAGATGATCTTGATGGTGTCCGCAGTCGTTTCCAGTTGCGAAATGCGCGTGTGACTCTCGATGGAGGTATCGCTCCTACTATCGACTATTTCCTTCAAGTAGATCTTTGTGACCAAGGCACAATGAAGTTCCTTGATGGCTGGGCCCGTATAAAACCGGTCAAAGGATTGGCCTTTCAAGCCGGACAGTTCCGTATGCCTTTTGGTGTCGATCCCTTCAAGGCTCCTGCCAACTATATTTTCTCCAATCGCTCGTTTATTGCCAAGCAGGTGTGCAATGTACGTGCCGTGGGAGCGAAAATTACATACAGCTTTGATAAGTTGCCATTGACTCTTGAAGGTGGTATATTCAACCCTACATCAATCAGTGACCACACCGGGTGGAATGCATCCTATGCCTATGCAGGTCGTGCAATTTACCGTGCCGGTGAGTTTAAAATTGATGCCGGCATACAGTCGATACGCCCTGATGGAGTAAGAATCAATCTTTATGACGGTTGCCTTAACTGGACATCAGGCCGATGGATTCTCGAAGGTGAATATATGTATAAGCATTATACACACCGGCGCCACGATGCTGTCCACGCCTATAACCTCTGGGCCGATTACCACATGCCGGTAAAAGCCGGTGTGTTCAATCGTCTGTCGTTCCAGGGGCGTTTCGATGGCATGACAGCCCATTCTTCGGGTAAGCGTAATACCGAGGGGTTACTTACCACGACCGATCCGGCCCGTAACCGTGTGACTGTAGGTGCCACTATAAGCTATGTAAAGAAGCCCGTGTGGCTTGACATCAGAGCCGACTATGAGAAGTACCTCTATCATGATGGCGTAGAACCTGTCTTAGGTCAGGGTGACCGCATAGTTCTTGAAATGGTGCTCCGTTTCTGAGAACACTCTGACAAGATCATATTTACAGGCGTTGAAACTTCCACTCGTGAGGGGGCGGTTTCAACGCTTGTTTTTAGCATAAACAGAGTGAGGAAAGGTTTATATTTTAATTAAAACTAAAGATTTTAAAAATTACTGCCATTAAAACCGATAAAGTGTTGTATATTTGTAATGAATTTAAAAACAGAATATGACATTTAAAGAACTTGGGGTCAGCGAACCCCTGCTGAAAGCAATTAATGACATGGGGTTTGAGAACCCTATGCCCGTACAAGAAAAGGTAATACCTCATCTACTTAACGAAGATAATGACGTAATAGCGCTCGCGCAGACCGGCACCGGAAAAACCGCTGCATTCGGACTCCCGGTATTGCAACGCATCAATTCCCATGATGAAGAGCCACAGGCTCTGATTATAGCTCCTACACGTGAGCTTTGTCTCCAGATAGCCGGAGATCTTGCTGATTTTTCAAAATATATAGACAATGTAACTGTTCTGCCGGTTTATGGTGGTTCAAGCATTGAAAGCCAGATTCGCGCGTTAAAACGTGGAGTCCAGATTATTGTCGCCACCCCCGGTCGCCTTATCGATTTGATAAATCGTGGTGTAGCCAAGTTGAACAATGTTCACACGGTTATTCTTGATGAGGCCGACGAAATGCTGAATATGGGATTCCAGGATTCGATAAATGAGATCTTGGAGCATGTTCCTGCCCAGCGAAAGATGTTGCTGTTTTCGGCTACTATGCCGCCTGAGATTGCAAAGATCGCCAAGAAATATATGCATGACCCGGTAGAATATGTCGTTGGTACCCGTAACGAGGGAGCCGCCAATGTCAAGCATGTCTATTATTTGGTGAACGCCCGTGACAAATATCTTGCTCTCAAGCGTATTGCCGATGACAATCCCGATATTTATGCAATAATATTCTGTCGTACCCGTCGCGATACACAGGAGATTGCCGATGAGTTGATACGCGATGGATACAACGCCGATGCTCTGCACGGTGATATGTCACAGCAGCAGCGTGATATCGTGATGAAAAAGTTCCACGACCGTGTTATAAGGCTACTTGTCGCTACCGATGTGGCCGCCCGCGGTATTGATGTTGATGATCTTACCCATGTTATCAATTTCGGCTTGCCCGAGGATACCGCAGTGTATACCCACAGGTCGGGTAGAACGGGGCGCGCCGGTAAGACTGGAGTCTCCATCGCTATTATCCATACACGCGAGAAAGGCCGTCTTAAAGAGATCGAGCGTATCATAGGTAAAAAATTTGAACGTAAAGAGGTGCCAACTCCGGCTCATATCATTGAGAAACAGCTGTACCACTTGGCCGACAAGATAGAACGGGTGGAAGTCGATGTTGATGAGATGGACAAATATACCCCCGGTGTTATTAAAAAACTTGGCTGGCTTTCAAGCGAGGATCTTATCAAGCGAGTTTTGTCACTCGAATTTAAACGACTGCTCGACTACTATAAGGATGCACCATCGATTGATGTTATCGATGATAAACCGGCTAAAGATAAACGTAAAGGTGAGAATGCCGGGAATGGCAAGCCGTTGACCGATAAAGATAAGGACCGTCGCACAGCCGATAAAGGAATGGAACGAGTATATGTCAATGTTGGCAAGCGCGATGGATTCTATGCCGGCAATCTTATCGATATGTTGAATCACACGATCGCAGGACAACGTGTCGATGTAGGCCGAATAGATCTGCTTCCCGCCTATACTCTCTTTGATGTTAAAAAGCGTGATGCAAAGAAAGTGGTCAGTGCACTTAAAGGAACCGATTTCATGGGCAAGCGCTTATACAGCGAAGTAGCTGAACCCGATAAAGACTATGCCCGCACATCTAATAGACGAAGTCGTGAAGCATCTGAACCAAACGAGGATCCATTTGGTCAATTCAAGCGTAAAAAAGGGAAAAAATCCGGTCGACGTTAGGGATATTCTAATGCGCCCGTTATGAATTAAAAGGGTAGATTATGAGACTTAAAGCTATTATTTCATGTATAGTATTTATTGCGGTATCGGCTTTTTCATTAAAAGCCATAACCCCTCGCGAAGCTTTTATCAATGCTCCCAATGAGATAATTGAGGCAATCGATTCGTTGACGCGCCTTGACATGCTCGATTACTTTGACAGCGGGTCGACGATAGCGAGCCGAAACGCTTTTGGCGGTGAGTCAACGGTCAAATCTATAAATGACACAGCGATAACAGTTGCCACTTCCAAGGCGTCGGAAGTTACTCTGGTAGTGTTACCGATAAGTAAAACCGACACGATGATGCTTGTTATCAATACATTGGCATTGCCTGCTCCTGATAGTCATGCTACAGTTTATGATAAAAGCTGGCAGCCTGTAGGAAAAGCATCGTTACCTGAGCATAATAATCTCGATCTTTGGTTATTGCCGGCTGCAAAATCCAATCGCAGTGTAATAGAGAATGCTATTCCATTCATTCCGGCTATTTACAATTTTAACGATGGTACATTAACGGTGACCCATACTCTCTCACGGCTTATTCCTAAGGAAGACCTGGAGTTGGTCAGTCCCTATCTTCGCCCTTCTATCTCATTTGCCTGGAATGGCAAGACCTGGAAAACTGTTAAACAATAGATGACTGTTTTATAGCCTCTTATTATGCCTGATTCAATCACTCTATATCAACTTAACAAGAATATAGCCGACTGTCTTAACCAATCGGATAAAGTTAGAAACATATGGGTTACTGCCGAGCTTAGCGATGTAGCCGTGCGCAACCGTCATTGCTATATGGAGCTTATTGAAAAAGACAGTAATGGAGTACAGATAGCAAAAGCCCGTGCTGTTATATGGGCCGGCAGTTACCAGGCGTTAAACGGCAAGATGCTGTCGTCAACAGGTCAGTCCATAAGGAGCGGTATCAAGTTAATGCTGAAGGTTTCGACATCGATGCATCCTGTTTATGGACTATCAATGGTTGTGAGTGATATTGATCCTGATTATACCATGGGCGATCTGCTTAGACGGCGTGCTGAGAGTATAGCCCGTTTAACCAAGGAAGGTGTAATTGATAATAACCGTAATTTACAATGGCCGTTGGTTCCACAAAATATCGCGATAATCTCAGCTCCCGGAGCTGCCGGTTTCGGTGATTTTTGTAATCAGCTACTGAACAATAGTTCCCGTCTGCGCTTTATCCCACGACTTTTTCCGGCGATAATGCAGGGGGAGAAAGCTCCGGCATCAATTATAAATGCTTTGGAATCGATTGCTATCGATGATACGGCATGGGATTGTGTAGTGATAATAAGAGGTGGTGGTGCTACCAGCGACTTGCAATGTTTTGAGGATTTCAATCTTGCCTACAATATTGCTTGTTTTGAAATTCCCATAATAATAGGAATAGGTCATGAACGAGACATAACGTTGCTCGACTCAGTGGCAAACATGAGGGTGAAAACACCCACGGCCGCAGCTGAGTGGTTAATAGAGCGCGGTGATAGGGCTCTTACACAACTTGACTTGATAGCACAAACTATCATGACGCGTGCAACCGGACTCATTTCGGGTTGCAAAGAGCAACTCAGCTATTATGCCGGATTGCTTCCGGTTGCCCCGATACAAGCTACAAGTAAAGCCAAGATGAGACTTCATAATGCGGTGATGCTACTGTCGGGTGTAAGCAACCGATTACTAACACCCGCAAGATCTCGTCTTGATGTTATGGCGGCAAACCTTTCGACAGCGGCTGTCAATGCCACAAAGCGGGCAGCCGACCGTCTGGATAATGCACGGTCATTACTTGGTGCTCTATCACCACAGGCTGTACTTAACCGTGGATATTCAATTACGCGAGTCAACGGGAATGTTGTTACGTCACCTGAACAAGTGAATCACGGAGATGTAATAGAAACCACCTTGGCCGGTGGCACCATTCATTCTATCATTGAAAATAATTAATAACATATGGAACTAAAAGCGGTAAAAGATCTCAGCTATAACGAGGCTATAAGTGAACTTGGCAAAATAATAAATGCCATGCAGTCTGATAACTGTGACATAGACAAACTCGCGGCCTATACACGTCGTGCCACTGAGTTGATTGCCGAATGTCGCCGGCGTCTCACTGCCACCGATGAGGAGCTCGCCCAAATACTCAACAGTCTTAACGAGCAATAACTAATAAATTCAAACACACTCTTAGAGTGTGTTTGAATTTAACACACAAAAAATAGTTATATTAAAGAATGAG